>JALRFZ010000503.1 GCA_023253615.1 Verrucomicrobiales bacterium
CCTGCTCTAACCGCTGAGCTACAGGCCCGGAGAGGTGTGAAACACCGGAGGGACGAAGGTTAGCGAGAAGTGAGGGCGGACGCAACCGGGGATTGGTTTCACGCGCGTTTCCCGCCTCCCGCGATCCCACCCAAAAATCCCCTTCCCCCCGCGAAGCCAAGAGGGTAGGATCGGCGACCTTACCCTCTTGATCCATGACTTCTCCCGACGCAGCCGCGACTGCTCCCCCACCCCGCCTCCTCTCGCTCGACGCCTATCGCGGAGCGGTGATGATCCTGCTCGCGGTGAATGGATTCGGCATCGCGACTCTGGCGAAAGATACGGATTCGGCCTTTCTGAAATGGCTGGGTTTCCAGACCTCGCATCCGGAGTGGGTCAGCCACTTCCGCCTCGTCGGCTTCGCGCTGTGGGACATGATCCAGCCGGCCTTCATGTTCATCGTCGGGGTGGCGGTGCCCTATTCCTATGCGAAGCGGGCGGCGCTTGGAGACAGCCGGAGCAAGCTGGTCGCCCATGCCTGGTCGCGGGCGCTCTTTCTGATCCTCCTCGGCGTGTTCCTCACCTCGGTGCGGGCGACCGAGACGCAGTGGAGCTTCGCGAACGTGCTCTGCCAGATCGGCTTCGGGTATCCCTTTCTCCTGCTCCTGGCGGGACGCCGCCTGCGCACCCAGATGATGGCAGGGGCCGCGGTGCTGGTGCTGAACTGGCTCGCCTTCGCCCTGCATCCGGTGCCTGCGGCAAATGCGGCGGCCGCGGCGGCGGGTGAGCTCGGGAAGCTGCCGGGCTTCTTCGGTCATTGGTCGATCCGCACGAACTTCGCGGCGGACTTCGACCGCTGGTTTCTCAATCTCTTTCCGCGCAGCGAGCCCTTCGTGGAGAATTCCGGCGGTTACGCGACGCTGAACTTCGTCCCCGCGTTCGTGACGATGCTGGCGGGCCTGATCTGTGGCGAACTGCTGCGCAACGAAACGGTCGCCCCGGCGGCGAAGGTGCGGCGGCTCCTCCTCGGCGCGGCCGGGATGCTGGTGCTCGGGGTGATCCTCGGGATGACGATCTGTCCCATCGTGAAACGGATTTGGACGCCCTCGTGGATGCTCTTCAGCGGCGCCTACGTGACGGCGCTCCTCGCGGTCTTTTATTGGGCGATCGATCTGAAGGGCTGGAAAGCCTGGACCTTTCCGCTGGTGGTCGCCGGACTGAATCCGCTGGCGCTCTACGTGATGGGGCAGCTTTCGAAAGGCTGGACGCTGGCCCAGTTGAAAATCCATCTACCCGATTTTGTCTTCGCGGGAGCGAGCCAGCCGGTGATGGAAGCGATCCTGCCGGCGCTCGTCTTCTGGCTGGTGGTCTGGTGGATGCACCGGAACCGGATTTATCTGAGGCTGTGAATGCGATGAAGATGATCCTCCTTGCCCTCGCCTTGACCGTTTGGAGCGGCACGCTCCTCGCCGCGCCGCGGAACATCGTGCTGGTGATCACGGACAATCAAAATGCGGCGGACCTGGGCTGTTATGGCAACCCGGTGGTGAAGACGCCGCATCTCGATGCGTTGGCCGCCGAGGGGACGCGCTTTCGTCATGCTTTCGCGACGGTGGCCTCGTGCAGCGCGAGCCGCGCAGTGATCTACTCGGGCGTGCTGACCCATCGCAACGGCCAATACGCCCACACCCCGGCGGAGCACAACCAGCGGCTGCGCGACGATGTGCCGACCGTCTTCGAGAAGCTCGCGGCGGCCGGCTATCGGAATGCCATGATCGGAAAGACCCATGTGGCACCGATGGAGAAGTATCCGCTGCATTTCGAATCGAAAGCGGGCAGCAAGGATGTCGTGGCGATGGCGAAGGAGGCGGAGGCCTTCGTGAGTGCGGCGGACGAACGCCCCTTTTTCCTGGCCTATTGCCTCGGCGATCCGCATCCCCAGGGGCGCGAGGGCGTGGCCTGGGGCGCTTCACCGAAACAGTCGCCCGGATACGATCCGGTGACCTACGATCCGGCTGAGGTGATCGTGCCGGGCTTCCTCCCCGACACGAAGGAAGTGCGCGAGCAGTTGGCGGGATATTACGCGCAGATCACCCGGGCGGATCACGGGGCCGGGCTGCTCTTCGAGGCACTGCGCCGCCACGGGCGGTGGGAGGACACGTTGGTGCTCTTTCTTTCCGATCACGGCACGTCGGAGCCGGGTGCGATGGGCACGCAGTATGAGCCCGGGGTGCACGCGCCGCTGATCCTGCGGGCTCCGGGTGGCAAGGCGGGAGTGGTGAGCGAGGCACTGGCGGCCTTCACCGATCTGACCCCGACGATGCTGGACTGGGCCGGGATCGAGGACCCTGACAAAGGCACCCACGGGCGCAGTCTCCTGCCGATCCTGGGGGAAACGAATCCGCCGGGCTGGGACGAGGTGGTGCTGAGCCATGTGGCGCACGAGATTTACAGCTATTACCCGATGCGGACGCTGCGGGAGCGCCGCTACAAGCTGATCTGGAATCTCACCTGGGGCGCGGAGTTCCCCGTGCCGGTGGATACTTTCCAGCGTCGGCTCTGGGCCGGCATCCGCGAGGGGGGCGACCGGATGATCGGGCCGCGCACGGTCGAGCAGTTCCTGCATCGTCCCAAGATCGAGCTCTACGATCTGGAGGCAGACCCGTGGGAAGTCGAGAATCTCGCCGCGAAGCCGGAGCACGCGGAGCGGGTCAAGGCGATGAGCGCCCGTCTCGTGAAACGGCTCGAGGAAACGGAGGACCCTTGGCTCATCAAGTACCGGCCCGAGTGGTGAGGGCCAGGCTGATTGCCCCTCAAGCCAAAATCTCCTTCGCCACCTCGCCGTAGACATCCGTGAGCCGGAAGTCGCGGCCGGCGTAGCGGTAGGTGAGTTTCGTGTGATCGATGCCGAGCAGGTGCAGAATGGTGGCGTGGAGATCGTGGGTGCCGATCTTGCCCTCGA
>JALRFZ010000595.1 GCA_023253615.1 Verrucomicrobiales bacterium
ACCTTCGACCAGATCGGCAAGACCCTCGACGTCTCTCCCAACACCGCCGCCTCGCGCTATCGTTATGGGATGGAAGCGCTGCGTAGGTCGCTCGAGGGCGAGAGGGTCGGCAGCGGGTTGTGACGGTCGGTGTCGCGTGAGGGCGCGGGAGGAATTCTTTTCTCCTCTTACTCTTACTCAGCCCGGGCGTCCCCCGGCCTCCGCTTTTTGAGTATGAGTATGAGTATGAGTAGGAGTAGGAGTAGGAGGTGAGAGTCACCCCTGGATCTTGTCCCACACCGCCATCGCGGTGCGCACCGCCACGACGCACGAGATCAGGAAACCGACCGAGGCGAGCGCGAGGATCCATCGCGGGATGCGCCGCGCGCCGACCAGTTCCGGCCTTGTCCCGAGATAAAGAAGCGTCGCTCCCAACGCCGGATTTCCCACCACGGTGAGAGCCTGGGCGAAGGTGATCAGCGTCACCGTGCTGCCGCTTTGCGTGAGAGAGAGCATCGCCACACCCATGCCCGTGAGCAGGGCCACGCTCGTGAGGTGGATGGGCCAACCCTTGCCGAGCCGGCTGCCTTTTCCGAGACTGTCCGACATCACCGTGCCGCCGATCATCGCGTTCACGAGGAACGAACTGAAGGCCGCGGCGACGATGCCGACGCTGAAAATCACCGTGGCCCACGAGCCGAAGAGCGGCTCGAGCTGGCGCGCGACCTGGTCGACGCTGGTGAGTTCGGGCTGGTCGGGGCGGCCGTGGAACACCCTCATCGAGGTCAGCAGGATCACCACCGTCACCAGGCCCAGCACCGAGATGCTCACGACCGTGTCGAAGAGGCCCCGCTTCGCATCCGAGATGCCCCAGCCTTTCTCCTTCACGAGGTAACTCTGGTAAAACGCGCCGCCGACCGAGAAGGTCGTGCCGATGAGCCCGATCAGGGCGAAGAGATCGCCGGTATCCTTCGGGGCGGTGAACTCGAACGAGCGCGGTGTCAGATAGACGACCAGGAAATTGAAAAGGAAGGCCACGACCATCACGCCGATGAGGAATTTCATCAGCTTCTCCACCGAGCGGTAGAGCTCGCGCATCAGGTAGAGCACCCCGATGAGGACCGCGTTGAAGAGCAGCAGCAGCAGGATCTGGCCGTTCGGCCCGACCGCCTTTCCGCCGTTCATCATTTCGATCAGCGGCGAAAGCCCCGCGACCATCGCGAGGTTGTTGCTCGACTGGAAGAGGGCGACGACGAGAAAGAGGATGAGCCCCACGACGATCGCGAGCGGACGTCCCAGGCGGGAGGCGAGTTCGTCGCAGGTGCTGCCCTGGTAGCTGACGCCGATGCGCGCGGCGAGGGCGACCATGCCGATCATCATCACGGCCGCCGCGACGACGACGGGGATCCCGAGTCCGCCGAATCCGGCTCCGACTTTGGAACTGGTCAGAATGCTGCCGGGTCCGAGCACTACCGCCGCCACCACCATGGCCGGCCCGATCGATCGCCAGAGGTTTTTCATCCCGACAGGGAATCAGATCACGCCCGCCGGGGCGAGCCCTTTCATGCGGACTTGACGCGGGCCCGGATCGCATAGGCGGGGAGGCTACCGACTGAGTGGACTTTCCTTTTTCACCCCCCTCGGCTCCCTTCCCAACGTTCGACGGACGTGTTGGCTATTCTGATTGCGGTCGAGATTTTCAGCGATACGATCCATCTCTTGATCGATCGGGAATCTTGCATCAAGCTTTGAACCGGACCGTGCAATGGATAGCTTGTCACCCCTTATCATGCGCTACGGGAATCGCTCCGGGGTGGCGATCATTTTCTTGCTGGGCTGGCTGGCGAGCTGCGACGGATCGGTCGATGGCGAAGAGCTGAGCTTGCTTCACGAGCTCGGCTCGAACCTGCTGCACGACGCAAAGGCCACCGAGACGATTCTGCCGCTAGCGAGGCGTGCCGACGTCGATGACATCATCCTCGCAAGCAATGTGCTGCGGCTCACGGTGGAACCATCGCGTGCCCACATGGTGTTCGAGCTGACCCTGGCGATGGCGATGGCCGACGGGGTCTTCTCGGTGGGGGAGAACCACGTGGTGCGCTACCTCGCCGACGTCCTGGGCATCGGAGCGCGCCAGTTCGCCCTTTCCTTCCAGAACGTAACCGGGAGACCGCCCCAGCCGCCGAGCGATCTCAGCAGCGCATCTTGGTGGGCCGAGCGGGACCGCAAAGAAAGTGAAGCCGCGGCAAGGGCGTCCGAGGCGCGTCGCGCGCGAGACGAGCGCGCCCGCCGGGAAT
Organism: Verrucomicrobiales bacterium; assembly: GCA_023253615.1. Classification (GTDB taxonomy): domain Bacteria; phylum Verrucomicrobiota; class Verrucomicrobiia; order Verrucomicrobiales; family DEV007; genus Arctic95D-9. The sequence goes on from JALRFZ010000595.1 coordinate 2,277, forward strand.
CAAACCAGGCAGGCGGTCAGAGCCGAAAAGAGCCACCTCCGCTGCGGCAACCGGGCGAAACCCGCCGAACCGAGGCCCTGCGACAGCTGGGGCTCGACCCCGGAGCCACGGACGAAGAAATCAAGGCGGCCTACAAGCGCCTCGCGAAAGCCCATCACCCGGACCGATTCGAGGGACTCAGTGTCGAGATCGTCGAGGCGGCCAGCCTTTCCTTTCGACGCATCCGCGAAGCCTACGAGTATCTGCTGCCATGAAAGATCTCTACAAGCGACTGGGGCTGCCCACCAATGGGAAGATTGATCCGGCGACGGTGCGCGCCCGTGTTCTCCGGCTACCAGACGAGCAGTTGCGGCGTGACTGCGAGCGGGTCTTACTCGACCCCCAAGCGCGCGCGGTCTACGATCGCAATCTCGAACTGCTGAGGAAGATCGCAGTAGCCAGGGCCGGGCTGGGGATTTCGAGCACCGAACACTGGGGACAAGCGATGCGGGCCGAGTTCCCCGTCGCCGCGACGGCCCCGGGGCGACGCACTGCCGCGACGGGCGGCCCCGCCACGGCCGCGGGCGGCGAACAGAAGTACGGGTTGGCCATTTCGGCGGTCGTCGCCGCCGCGGTCGTGTTCGGGCTCTTCGCGTTCAACGCCTATCTCCAGTCGCCTCCCTACCACTTCCGGAAGGCGGAGAAGGCGAACACAGCTGCGGCCTACAAAGCGTTTGTCGACGCACACCCCGGCAGCCCGGAGGTCGAAGTGGCGAGGAAGCGCATGGTCGAGATCGAGCTGAAGGGGATCTGGAAGAAGGTCACGGAGTCCGACAAGCATGCACTCAAGCGCATGGACCCGGCTTCCGCGTCTCAGCTCTCCCTGATCGGCAACCTTTCCCGCGTCGCCGACGGCATTCCCGAAACATCGGCTGGATTGAATGCTGCGAGGCTGCTCGCCGAGACTCGGTCGAGCTTCATCGGGCAGATCGATTCGGGGGACAAGCTGGACTTTTTCGTGAAGGCGTTTCCTCGGGAGAAGATCGACGAAGCTCTGGCGGACCCACTCCAGCGGCACATCGGGGAGATGATGGATAAAAACGTCATAGAAACCGTGCTTGAGCGACTCGAAAAAGCAAGAAAATCGAGACACGGTGTGGCAGCCGAGAAGATCCGCGAACTCGAAAAGAAGGCGAGGGACCGTCTAGTGGACCTCTTCTTCGCCGAGGCGAAACGGAATGAGACGCCGGCTGCCTTGGAGAGCTTCATCGCCGAAAACAGGACTTCCGACCGGATCGCCGAAGCGTTGGAGATCCTGAATGAGCTGAAGCGACGGTATGCCGACTTCGCGTTCGTGAGGAAGCTCGACACCAAGGAAGCCTACGAGCGCTTCCTCGAATACAAGCAGAGCGGCTCGGAGGCCGACGCCGCCCGCAAGAGGCTTGTCGATCTTGAGGTCGACGAGATCCTGAAGGGCGATGTGGGTGAGCTCCCCGAGCTGCAGCCCCTCGGCTACACGAGAAACTCGACGAAGGCCAGCATCGAGGTGGAAAACAACACCAGCCACACCTTGACGGTGCGCTACAGCGGCAGGGATTCGCAGAAGCACGACCTGGCCCCCCGCGAAAAGAAGACCTTTACCCTCGAGAAGGGCGAATATCGCGTCACCGCCACAGTGAACGCAGCACAGGTTCGCCCCTACGCGGGAAGCGAGTCGGTCAACTTTGATCTTTATGCTGTCACCTTCTATATCTCGTCGTCTCTTTCCCCTTCCTTCCCGAGCTTCAATCCTCCAATCTACAGGAGCAAGTCGCCGTAGCGCAGTCGAGCCGCCCCCCATCGAAATCCACGCATGCATCATCGACCAGTGCGTCCGCAGGTCTGCCGACGGTGCGTCAATTCACCCCGGGTCCATCGAGGTCGAGGCGACGTCCGTCCCGCCAAATCACGTAAGGCGGCGGAACGAAGATTGTCACTCTCCGATGTTGCGACTCCGGTAGTTCTTCCCTGTCTTACATTTCTCTTCTGGATCGACGCGACTCAAATCCGGGGCTCACCTCCCCACCAGTCTCCGCCGCGTCCCCTCATCGACCGGCTCACACAAGCGATACCCTTCCCCGTGCCCCGGGATTGACGCCAGCATGACCTCGCGTTCCTCCGCCGTAGCAAAGTCGAGCCCGATCAACGCCCGTCCGATGCGCTCGCCGGACTCGTCCAGGCCGTCGAAGGATTGCCCCTGCAAAGTCCCGGACATCTCATCCTCGAGCGCGACGTGCC
>JALRFZ010000668.1 GCA_023253615.1 Verrucomicrobiales bacterium
TCCCTGCTCTATTCGGTGGGTGAGGCCTTCGGTTTCGAGATCAAGACCCCCTGGAACGAGCTCACAGCGGAGCAGCACGAGGTGTTGCTGCATGGCTCCAAGGAGCCGATTCCGATCCAGGCCGACAGCCGCTACCGCAAATCGCAGACCTACGTGCGGCCCTTCGAGGGCATCCTGCCGATCCTGGAGCGTCAGCTGCGCGATGCCAGCGGCGAATCGGTGCGCCAGAAGCTGGAGAAGTACCTGGAGCTGGTGCCCTGCCAAAGCTGCCACGGCCTGCGGCTGCGGCCGGAAGCCCTGGCGGTGCGGGTGGGCCCCTACGCCATCCACGAGCTCACCTCCGTGAGCGTGGCCGACAGCCTGGCGCGGATCGAGGCCCTGATGGGGGTGGGGGCCCATGAGGGGGCCCAGCCCCTGCTCAGCAGCCGCCAGATCCAGATCGGCGACCTGGTGCTGCGGGAGATCCGCATGCGGCTGAAGTTCCTGCTCGATGTGGGCCTCGATTACCTCAGCCTCGACCGGCCCGCCATGACCCTCTCGGGCGGCGAGGCCCAGCGGATCCGCCTGGCCACCCAGATCGGCGCCGGCCTCACTGGCGTGCTCTACGTGCTCGACGAGCCCAGCATCGGCCTGCTCATCGGTCTCCAGCGCGAACGCGTCAAGGAAGGTCCGGCGGGCATCCGCACCTTCGCGCTGATCGCCCTGGGCGGCTACCTGACCGGATGGCTCGGCCTCTCTTTCGGGGGCAGCGCCGTCTTCGGCGGGATCCTGTTCCTCGCGGCGATTCTCGTGACCGGCAACTTCCTCGACGCGCGCAAGAACTCGGACCACGGCGGCGGCGCCACCACCGAGATCGCCGCCCTCATCGTCTTCTCCATCGGGATTTATCTGGCCGACACGGACAACGAGCGGGCTCCCGCCGTGCTTTTCGCGGGGGTCACGGCCCTGCTGCTCTATTACAAAACGCCGCTGCACCAGTTCGTGCGGGGGCTGGGTCCGGAGGATGTGCGGGCGATCATGCAGTTCGTCCTCATCACGCTCGTGGTGCTGCCCGTCCTGCCGAACCGTGTCTTCGGCCCCTTCGACGTCTTCAATCCCTTCAAGGCCTGGCTGATGGTGGTCCTCATCGTCGGGATCGGCCTGGGCGGCTACCTCGCCTACCGCATCGCGGGAGCAAGGGTCGGCACGCTCCTCAGCGGGGTGCTCGGCGGGCTGGTCTCGAGTACCGCGACGACGGTGTCGGCCTCGCGTTTCGCGCGGTCGGACGAGCGCCGCCTCACCGCGGCCGCCCTCATCATCCTGCTCGCTTCGGCGATCTCGGTGGTGCGCATCCTCGTCGAAGTGGCGGTGGTGAATCCCCGGAATGTTTTCGAGACGGGCCTCCCCCTCGCTGTTTTCCTCGTGATCTTCCTCCTCCTCACCCTCCTTCTCTATCGCCGCAGGTCCGCGGAGGTGCTGCATCTCGATCCGCCCGCGAACCCGGCCGGATTGAGGTCGGCGGTGCTCTTCGGGTTGCTCTACGTCATCGTGCTGTTCGCGGTGGCGGCGGCACGCGAGTATCTGGGCAGCGCCGGACTTTTCGCCATCGCGGTAATCTCGGGTCTGACGGATGTCGATGCCATCACCCTCTCGACGGCGGGACTGGTGAATTCCGGCAGTCTCGATCCCTCGACCGGATGGCGGGTCATCCTCGTCGCCGCCCTCTCGAATCTGGTTTTCAAAGGCGGCATCGTCGCGGCGACCGGGGGGAGCACCCTCCTGCGGCGCATCCTGCCGGTCTATGTGGCCGCCTTCCTCTCCGGGATCGGGATTCTCCTCCTGTGGCCGTGAGGGCCTCGCCAGGTGGGACGAAGCTCAGGTCAAAAAAGGCCGTCCCATTCGCAATTATTGCGGAGCGGGGTGGCGCGATCCTGCTATCCTGAGACGTTAGAGTCTTGAGCACGCCGAAGTCTGATCGTGATTTTTTGCTTGAGCGGATGGAACGCTACCTGAGGAAGCGCGCCACCGCCGATGCGGCCGTGGGTGGTAATGGCGACCTCGACGATGCCCCCCCGCCTCCCTCGCTGACGATCTCGCGCCAATGCGGCGTGGGCCTCTCGAGGATCGAACGACCTCTCCTCGAATATCTCGACAGTCTCGAGAGCGGCCCGTCGCCGAGCTGGGCGCTCTTCGATCAATCCATCCTCGGCCGGGTCGTGGACGACGGCCGTCTGCCGAAGTCAGCCCCTCCCTTCCTGTCGGAAAGGACGAAGTTCCCCGTCACCTCCGCCCTCCGCGACCGGCTCGCGCTGCCCCAGAAGGATTGGACGCTCTTCAACCACTCGGCCAACGCGATCCGCCAGATCTGTCGCGCGGGCCAGGCTCTCGTCGTCGGACGCGCCGGGAATTTCGTGACGTCCGACTTCGGGAACACCTTCCACGTCCGCCTCATCGCCGACAAGAGCAACCGCATCGCCTTTGTCTCGAAGCGTTACCGCATCGATGCCAGGGACGCCTCCGAGCTGGTGGAGGAGACCGACAAGGCGCGCGCGCGATTCGTGAAACGCCACGCCGGGGCCGAGATCGACGACGCGGTCGCCTACCATCTCGTCGTGAACATGGATCACTTCGACGACGACGTCACCGTCCGTGTCATCGCCGACTCGATGCACGAGTGGGCGGAGGCGAGAGTGCGGTCGAGCGGTCCGGAGGGTGTCTCCTGGCAGGCGCCTTCCCGCCGGCCCGGAAATGTGATCGAAGGGGATTTCCCCGCCTCTCCTCCCCAGTGAGGGGAAAGGCGGGGAGGAGGAGGTGAATCACGCCGCCTCGGCTTCCTCGAGATGCCCGCCCGATTCGCCACCCGTGCCGCGGAAGCGGGTCGGGGAAACACCGACGTATTTCAGGAAGCTGCGGTTGAACTGCGAGACCGACTGGAAGCCCACGTCGAAGGCGACCTCGGTGACGCGCGAGTTTGGATTGATCAGCTTGCGCTTGGCCCACTCGACGCGGCGCCGGTTGACATATTCGGTCAGGGTCATGTCGGTGGCCTGCTTGAAGAGCTTGCAGAAATAGAAGGGGCTGACACCCACGTGGCCCGCGACGGCGTCGAGCGAGAGCTTCTCCTCGAGGTGCGCGTTCACGAAACGCTTCGCCTTCACCACGATCTGCGGCTCGGAGTTGTTCTCCTCGGTGAGGAGCCGGTTGAGCAACTCCGAGAGCTGCAGGGCGAAAGCGGCGAGCAGGGTGATGGTGCCCTCGTATTTCTCGAGCCCGAACTCGGGGGTCTCCCGCCAGATCCGCTCGAGCCCTTCCAGGCGCGACTCGTCGAGCCCCGCCCGGCGGAGCTGCTCGGCGACCCGGGCGAAATCGCGCCCGTGGCCGTTGGAAGCGAAGACCTGGCCGGTCGAGAGGTAGGCCACCGTCTTGTTGCCGGCACGCACGGGAATGAGCGTCTCGCGCATCCCCGCGTAGCAGGTGCGGGTCTCGGCTTTGTCGCCGACCTCGCGGGCGAGGCAGCGGTGTTCGAGCTGGCAGCGGCGGCAGCCGGCCTCGTTTTCATTCAGGGCCTTGCAGAAGGGGGCGATGAAACGCCCGCCCTGGTCCGCGACCTCCACTTCCTCATCCGCCGAGACGAGGACGAGGCCGAGTCCGGTCGCATTCATGAAGGCACGTCGGTAGGTCTGGAAGAAGGGCGAATCAACGAGCTTGCGGTAGATGCGTTCGTCGGGATCGAGGGCGTGGTGCTTGGCTTCCATGGGTGTTTGCGTGGGGTTGGGTGGTTGGTGGAACGTGGCTCACCCTATCCCCCGGACCACTTCCGCGATATTGGCAACGTTCGCTAAATTTGCGTACGAAATGACAGAATCCGCGCGTACGAGATTCTCGTACGCCGGTCCGCCCGCCTTTTTCCCCGACGGCTCCGGCTCAGGCCTGGGATTCCATCCAGCGGATCGCCTCGTAGGACAATTCCGCGGCGTCGCGAAGGCCGAGCTTGTCCTTGATGTGGGTGCGGTGGGCGTCGATCGTACGGATGCTGACGCCGAGCATGCCGGAGATCTCGCGCGAGCTTTTTCCCTCGCCGATGGCGCGGAAGACCTCGAGCTCCCGATCGGTCAGACCGGAAATGGGCGAAGCCGATTTCGAGCCCGAGAGCACCTCCATCATGCGGGAGGTCATCGAGGGGCTCAGGAAAATCCCGCCATCGAGCACCTGGCCCACCGCGGCGATGATTTGCTCGGGCGCGCGATCCTTCATCAGGTAGCCGCGGCCGCCGGCGCGCAGGACGCGCTCCGCGTAGACCTTTTCATCATGCGAGGAGACGACGAGGGCGCGTGCGCCGGGATCGAGCGAACGCAGGTCGCGGATCAGCTCCAGCCCGCTGCGGTCCGGCAGCGAAATATCGACGACGACGAGATCAACCGGACGCACCGCCGTGATCACCGTGGCCGCCTCGTCCACCGATCCCGCTTCGCCGCAGACTTCGAAGCGCGGGGAGGACTCCAGCAATTGCCGCAGCCCCATCCTCATGATCGGATGGTCGTCGACGATCACGATTCTCGATTTGGATTCCATGTTCATGACTCGAGAGGCACCCGGCAGCGGATCAAGGTCCCGCCTCCGGGCGAGGCCTGGATGGAAAATTCGGCGTCGATCATTTCCGCGCGGCGGCGCATCGTCATCAGCCCCATGCCCGAATCGCCGGGATCCCGCGACATCCCCCGGCCATCGTCGCGGACACAGAGATCAAGAAACCCCTCCTCGACCCGCAGGGACAGCTCAATGAGTTCGGCATCGCTGTGGCGGATCGCGTTGGTCATGGCCTCCTGGGCGATGCGGTAGATCTGGATGGAAATCGAGTCGGGGATCTCCTCGATCCGGACGTCTTCCGTCACCGACGCGATGCAGTTCGCCCCGAACAATTCACGCCTCCGTGACGCGAGCTCGCGCAGGGCGGAGGCGAGGCCCTGGGTCTCGAGCACCGCCGGCACGAGCCCCTTGGCGATCTCGCGCGCCTTGGTCCCCGCCTGGGAAACCATCTCGGTGATCCCCGACATCATCTCCGCCTCCTCGGCGTGGCCGTCACGGAGCCGGTTTTCCAACACTTTCGTGAGACAGCCGATGCCGGAAAGCTGGGAACAGAGATCGTCGTGGATGTCCTGCCCGATGCGTCGCTGCTCGTTTTCACTGATGCGGACGAGCTCCGCCTCGAGGCGCTTTTCCTTCGTCACATCGCTGGCGCAAAAGACATAGCCTTCCTCGCCCTGTCGGTTCATCGGCGTCACTTTGGCACGCACGTAAACGTCCCGCCCGTCGCCGGGGTGGCAATGGATCACCTCCTCCGCGACCCCGTGTTTCCGGATCGCGGGGATGATGCTGCGGAAAAACGGATGGCCGCCCGGGTGCGGACAGATCTCGGTGAGGAGCCTGCCCATCGCCACCTCGCGGGGCACGCCGAAGATGCGCACGGCCCCCTCGTTCCAATCGCGGATGAGGCCCTGGGCGGTCACGTAAA
>JALRFZ010000727.1 GCA_023253615.1 Verrucomicrobiales bacterium
ATCGGCGGGAAAGACCTTCGCCGCCTCCGCGGCACGGGCCGGGAGAGCCGCCGCGAGGGCGAGGGCGCTGAGCAGGGGAAGAACGCTGGAAAGACGGAAAATCATGGGGAGAACCCTAACTTGATACGAAAAGGTAGCACCAAACGGAGGCATTTCAGGGACGGGATGCGGTGACCCCACCCACCGCCCGTTCGGGTGATCGGGCGCCGGATGAAAAGAACGGGGGGAATTCGAGGTGGTCGCCTCCCGGTCCGGCCTCACGGAGGCCGGCATACATCCATCACCTCCCGCAGAGACGGACCCCGGGGGAAACGGGATGAGATTGACAAGAGGGGCCCGTTTCCGGCAAAATTGCCGCCATTCCACCATGAACGTCCTGCTCTCTTCTCTCATCGTTGCCGCGGCCGCCGGCGGGTTGGCCTTTTCCGAATTCGAGGAACTCCACCAGCGCCTGCAACCGGCCGGAGACGAGATCTGGCGCACGATCCCCTGGAAGACATCGTTGCTCGAGGCGCAGTCGATCGCCGCGAGGGAGGGCAAGCCGATCTTCATCTGGGCGATGGACGGCCATCCCTTGGGCTGTGTTTGAAACAACGGAGTGATCGACCGTGCGTCGACGTTCAGTGATCCCGGGATCGTGGCGCTGCTGCGGGAAAAATTCGTGCCGGTCGCGATCGACCAGGCCTACCAGCGCCGCCAGCAGGACGCGGAGGGTGATTTCTACCGCAAGATCGCGAACCAGGGCCCGCGTCCGGCCGACGGAGGCACCACCCAGGGACGTTACCTGGCCGAAGCGGACGGCACCCTGCTCGGTTTCAACAACCACCGCGACAGCGAAAGGCTCCTGCGGCTGATGCGCGAAGCCCTGGCGCGGCCCCGGCCGCAAGGGGTGGCGGCGGTGGAAGCGGGGACGAAGGATGCCCGCTACTCCCCGGTGCCACCGGCGGACGGGCTGGTCGTCCGCGTCCATAGCCTCGTCCTCGGCGGCTACCCGGAGACGGAGGATCCCGTGGTGAAGATCTTCCAGGAAGGCATGGGCCGCGACAATCTCTGGATCCGCGGTGACGAGCATGAGGCGCTCGCGCGCGGCGAACTGCCCGACAGCCTCGTCGTCCGGATCGCGCGATTCCACCTCGTCGACAACACGCGGGGCGAGCCACCGATGTGGGCGGCGGCCGAGATCCGCGAACGCTCCGTGGCGCTGAGCGAAGGACGGCTCTCGGGCCGTCTCCATCTCGCCACCGCCGACGGCACCCGCGAATTCCGCGCGGAGTTGCTCGGCTTCGTCGAGAGCGAAGGCGGCCGGGTGAAACGTTTCGACCTCGTCGCGAAAGGCGCGTTCCGCGGCGAGAGCCCGCTGACCCGCCATGCGCCTCCGGGCGAATTCCCGCTGGGCATCTCCTTCCGCCTCGCCGAGGGCGGTGATCCGGCCGACACCCTCCCGCCCCAGGGTTCCCGGGGCTGGGTCGACGGCTACCTGCGCGACCGCTGAGAGGGCCCGGAGAAAGAGGGACAAGGCGGGATGGGAGTCGGATTTCGCGCGGTTCGCGTGCCGTCGGGAGTCGTGCGGGCTGAAGCCCCGGACGGCTTTTTTGGCCGGAGACGCCGGGGTGACGCGCCACGGGGCGATCCGGATGATACGTGAAACCGTGTAAATTATGTCCGGTTTTTTCTTTCGCGTTTTCAGTTTGAGGTGTCCTAATTCCGGTTTTCAGGAACACCCTTCATCGTTTTGAACGATCGTGGGGAGTCCCATCTCGAACCAAGACGATTCCGGAAACCTTCCGACTCCCATCACACCACCCATGATCACCATCCCGTCCAAAGTCCTCGCTTCCGGCATCGCGCTGGGGGCTCTCATCGCGTCTCCCGTCCTCCACGCCGGAGACTGGGGCAAAGCCCCGGCCGGAAAGGCCCCCATCGAGGAGTGCATCGACCTCGGCGGATCGGTCACCGCCGGATACATGACCGACTTCATCTTCCAGGGATCGCGCCATGCGGGCGACACGGTCTGGACGGATGCCAAGTACACGATCGATTCGTTCCTCGTCCCCGTGACGGTGGGGGCGACCTACTACAATTTCACGAACGGAGCCTTCGAGAACGGGGTCTTCGGCGATTTCCTCCACACCTACGCCAGCTTCAATCTCGGTGAATTCGCCGGATTCGGCACCGCGTTGGCCTACAACCACGTCTTCCTCCCCGAGGGCACGGGACCGGTCAACATCTCGTCGCAGGGCGTCGTGACGCTGAATCTCCGCCGCGACCTCGGCTTCGCGGACCTCCTCCTTGGCACCGCCTACTCCTCGAGCGGCAGTGGCGCGGGTCTGGCCAATTTCTCGGGCGGCTGGTATCACAGCGGCGGCCTGGAGAAATCGTTCGGCCTCACCGACGACGTCTCCCTCGTCCTCGGCGTCGGGGTCGGCTACAGCGACGACTACTGGGTGCATTTCTTCAACTCGGGCTGGGCGCACTGCTACGCCACCGCCTCGCTGCCGGTGAAACTCAACTGCCGCACCACGCTGACGCCCTACATCGGATTCAACGGCGGGATGGATGACAACGCCTTCGGTTTCCCCTCGAGCGATTCGCTCGGCCGCGCGGGTGGGGGCGACGTCCTCCACGGAGGTCTCAACATCAGTGTTTCCTTTTGATCCCTGACGATCGGCCGGCAACACCGCCCGATCCTCCCAGGTCGTAATACCCTTCACCCCGTCCCCGCGCCATGAGGCCTGCGGGGCGGGGTGATTTTTTTCCAGAAATCAACGGAGCGTCCACCCGCTCCGCGTGGCTCCGGAAGTCCTTCCGTGGATTGCCGGAAAAGGCGGACGGAAGCCGGGAAGCGGAACCAGGCTCCTCCGGACGACGCCGGGATCCTCTGCAGGCCGCGCCGGCCGCACCGCGGGAGGGAAAATTTCCTTGCTCCCGGTCACGCCGGTCCCGTAACCTCTTTTCGTCCCGGGTAGGTGCGTGCGATACGCGCCCCCCGGGTGGAACTGGAAAAAGATGAAACGTTCCGGCCATTGACTACCGGCCGGGTGACCCTATAACTAAAGAGTCAAGTTTCTAGAAACGCGAGACCCGACATCCATATCGTGTTTTTCACGTCATGCAACGAAAAACTTCACCGCTTCCCGAAAAAAGACCTTCCCCGACGCCGCTCGAGACCGCGAATCAGTGGACTTTTCTGACGAACTACACGCACATCCTCGTCGGGCTCTCGCGCCAGCCCGACCTGACGGTCCGGGAGCTGGCCCTGCTGGTGGGGATCACGGAGCGGTCGGTGCAGCGCATTCTTTCCGACCTGGAAGCCAGCGGGGTGATCGAGAAGTTGAAGGAGGGGCGGCGGAATCATTACAAGCTGAACCTCAAGTATCAGCTCCGGCATCCGCTCGAGTCCTCCCATCGTCTCAGTGAACTGCTCGAAACGCTGAAGTGAGCATCCCTTCCGGCGGGCCTGAATCGGACAAACGGGCGGCGAAACGGGGCGGACGCCCTCTTTGGCCTGCGGCGCGTCACCGGTGACGGCCGGCCGCCGGACTTCCGCGATCGAGCCTTTTCAGCCTGTTGCCAAGGGGGCCGCCCATCCGCGACACTGACCATCCCATGACCGATCTTTCCCCCGACGCCGACCAGGCCGCCCGACGCGCCTACTGGACCGAACAAATGGAGCAGGGTTACGCGATGGTGGAGCAGCTCATCGCTTTTCCCGTGGCCGAATGCGGCGAGGGGTTCGCCTCGCTGCCCGATCTGGCGGTCGAGGCGGGGGTGGAGATGCTCTTTTCCGATTCGAAGATCGCGGGGGATCTCGACCGCGTCTTCTTCATGCGCGAGTCGCTCGCCCGCGAGGTGGTGGAGGCGGGGCGCGACATGAACGAACGCGGCTGGGTGCTGAAGATCGAGGATGGCTTCCGCTCGCTGGAGATGCAGCGCCAACTGGTGCGGCGTCCCTCGGTCTTCGACAATGTCTTGAAGAAATGTCTCTGGGAACTGGGCGGGGAAATCCCGACGCCGGAATTCGTCTTCCGCCGGGCCATCGTCCTGACGGCGAACATGCCGAAGATCGGCACGCACATGTCGGGATCGGCGATCGACATTTCCGTCTTCCGTCGCGACGGCGGCGGCGAGGTCTGGCGCGGAGTGCCCTACCTCGAGATGAGCGAACGCACCCCGATGCGCTCGCCCTACATCACGGCCGAGGAGTTGGAGAACCGGCTCGCGATCACCGGAGTGATGGAGGCACGGGGATTCATGCATTTCCCCTTCGAGTTCTGGCATTTCAACAAGGGTGATGCCGGTGCCCATATTCTGACCGGAAATCCCGAACCCTGCCGCTACGGTCCGGTAAACTGGGATCCGCGGACGAACGAGGTCACGGCCGTGCCGGAACCGACGACGCTGCTGAATTCGCTCGAGGTGATCGAACGGGAAATCGCGGCGGCGCTCGAGCGGGTGGGAGTGGAGTAGTCCCGCGCTTCCGCGCGAAAGCGGATGTCGTGCGGGCTGAAGCCGGGACGACGTTTGGGCCCACTTCGGATTCCGCTCCCCCTCCCCTCCCGACGCGAAATCCATTGACTACCCCGACCCGACCGGGCGAAGCTGGCGGGAGATGTCCGCAAGGGTGAACAGGCAGGCTTTTTCCCGCATCGCGCTCCCGGCGATCTCGGTCGCCTGTCTCGCGGCGCCCGGCGGTGGGATGACGCTCGCCGCGGAGGATCTCCTCCCCGACATGACGGTGCGCGAGAGCGAGCTGCTGCGGCACGACCACGTCACGAACGGCGATCGCGTCCTCCTGCGTTTCGCCAATGGCACCCCCAACATCGGAAAGGGGCCGCTCCATGTCGTCGGCGTGCTGCCGGCGAATCCGGACGGCACCCAGAATGTGAACCAGCGCGTCTTCCGCGACGACGGCTCGCACTACGAGCGGCCCGCGGGACGATTCGAGTTCCACCCCGGCCACGACCACGTGCATCTCGAGGACTGGGCGGTCTACCGGCTGCGGGAGCGCCTGCCCGACGGCGGGGTTGGCGAAGTGCTGCGCGAGAGCGGCAAGACGAGTTTCTGCCTGCTCGATTCCGCCCCCCACGACCCCTCGCTGCCCGGCTACCTGCCGCAACGCACCTACCGCTCGTGCGGCGAACTGTTCCAGGGGATCTCGGTGGGCTGGGTGGACATCTACGAAAAGCACCTCATCGGCCAGAACATCGACGTCGCGGGCCTGCCGCCGGGCACCTACTGGCTGGAGTCCGAGGTAGATCCGGAGGATCACATTCTCGAACTCGACGAGGGGAACAACGTGGCGAGGATCGAGGTGGAGCTGGCGGAGCCCGTCTTCATCAACGGACCCCTCGAATTCGCGCCGGAGGATCATCACGACCACGACCACCATCGTCCCGACCTCCGCCTCGGGACGCGGCCGGACCCCGCCGGCCACCTCGGCAACGACGTCTACGAATCGGGCGGGAGGGGCGCGCACTCCCACGGAGGCCACCTCCATTTCGATCACGATCAGGCAGGCCGGGTCCAGGTACTGCGTCTCGACTCCCGGGCGGGACGCGCCCGCACCTTCTTCACCTCGATCCAGAACGAGAGCGGGGAAAGCCGGGACTGCCATTTCCGCTGCCGCGGCACGACACGGGAGCTCCGGGTCGTCCATTTCGACACTTCGGGGCCGCGGCCCCGCAACATCACCGCGCGGATGCATGGCCGAGGCAGCGTCCTCGCGATGACGCCCGACGAGCTGAAGACCTTCCGCTCGAAGGTCTCCCTCGCGCGGATTTCGAAGGGACGCTCCACACCCGGGAAAATCGTCCGCGCCGCCCTCGGTCTGCGGGCGCATTACGGCGGGATGATCGACGAAGGGTGGGTCTACGTGACGTTCCGATAGTCTTCACGCGATCCTCCTTGCGCGCCGGCCCGCGCGCGTGTCCAGACCCCGCATGGATCCGACGATGTTCCGTCTCATGGCTCTCTTCGCGGTGACGGCCGCATCCTCCCCGGTCGCGAACGCGCAATTCAAGAAGAAGGGCGGGGAGGAGCGGTTCATGACCTACACGATGCCCGCCGCCCCGCCGTCGCTGCGGGTGAAAGACGTCGTGCGCACGAGGGTCTTCCACGATGAACAGGGATACTTTGAAAAGGGAATCACGGGAGCCTACGAGCGACGGGATGTGATCGCCACGGTCGAGGACCGCCAGCGCATCGAAGAGCAGGTGACGTCGCAATTCCAAGCGGACAAGGAGCCGGTGCGGATCCCGCCCCAGGTGTTCTCGGTGAAGCTGATCCCCCATCAATCGACCCTCTTCGGAAAATTCGTCGCGAAGTTCGATCCGTATGGAAAGGACAGCGGGATCACGATCGAGCAGGAGGGCATGTATGAGATGCGCGTGATCGAGGGCAGCTACGAGGATTTCCAGAAGGGCGGAGCGATCACCGTGGAGATCAAGAAGGAGGACCGCGATCGCTATCTGGCCGCGGCGACGAAGTCGTTCCACCATCCGGGATTCCTCACCTTCTGCGCGGAGGAATACCGCGAGATGCAGCTGCGGCAGATCGAACGCCAGGTCGCGGAAGCTCCCGGCACCGTGCTGCCGCCCGGCACCGATGCGGCGGGACGGGCGCGTTTCCTCGAGCAGGTCCGGACGTGGCGGGTGCAGGCGATCCCGACGATGCGGTCGACGCCGGCGCGCTTCCATTTCTCGGGCGACACGATGCGGAGCGAGGTGGCGGAGTCGGGCTTGGAGATCCGCTTCGTCACCTCCATCCCGGATGGCAATCCGGTCGCCGCTCCGGGTGATGACTGGATGGAGCGATACCGCGTCCACAAGAAAACCGACTTCCACGCGGCGGACCACGACGACACCCGCGTCCTCGATCCCCGGGAAAAACTGCCGGGCTGGTACAAGCCGAAATGGGAGCAAGAGAAGCCGGCCCCCTGAGACGGCCGGCCTCATCCCGCCACGCGGCACTTGCCCCGCCTGGCCAAAGGGCGCATCTTCCGCCGCCCCATGGAAGACAAGCTCCAAGCCTTTCGCCAACCCATCGTCACGGCCACGGGCATCCTGCTCGGCTTCATCCTGAACTTCGCCGCGAACTGGGTGAAGTCGGATTCCGCCATGCCGGATTGGCTGGCCTACCATTCGCATCAAGTTAAGCCCAAAGCCCTTGGTGTGACAGGGGATTTTCTCTTTCGCT
>JALRFZ010000003.1 GCA_023253615.1 Verrucomicrobiales bacterium
TGCCGGTTGTCGTCCTGCACGATCTCGATGGGGGCGCGGTCGAGCCGCTTGCCGTCGTGGGTGGTGAGCATGTAGCCCTGCAGACCGTTGGGCAGATGGTAGATCATCTCGCCGCCGTCGTGATCGAAGATGTGGTCGTGATCATCGGTGAGATGCGCGTCGGGAGGCCCGAGCGGCGCGAGCGTGAGATCCTGGGTGCGCTCGGAGCTGAGGGGCGTGAAATCGTAGCTCACCCAGTAGGCGCCCTGGTGCGAGCCGAGCTCGTGGCGCTCGATGAGACGGTTCGCGCCCGAGACTCCGGAATACTGGAACCCGGCACGGATCGCGCGTCCCTCGCGGAGATTTTCGAGACGGTCCACCCCGAGGGCGGCGTCGAGCTGCGCGAGGACGTTGTCCTCGTTGCTTTCCACTTCGATCCCGAGCAGCTCGTCCATGATCCGGTCGTAGAGTGGCGGCTGCGAGGCCGCGAAGGTGAACCAGTCGGCGCGCAACCAGGCCATCGCCGAACCGGTGCGCTTCGCGATGAGATTCTCCTTCTGACGGTCGATCCCGATGATGCCGTAGGGGTAGTGGGCGACGACCTCCTCCCATTGCTCCGCGCTCCAATTGTAGTCGCGCAGGTCGAGGCGGTAGACCGTCTCCGCCTCGTCGATCGCCCTGGGCACGGTGATCTTCGCGTTCATCGAAAGGCTGTTGATCAGTTTCCCGATCGCGGCGCGGTGGGGATCGAGGTCGGGAATGAGGGACCGTCCCTCCGCGTCGCTCTGGTTGTGGAGGTTGGTCAGGGTCAGGTAGCGGTAGAAGCTCCGTTGGGTCTCGCTCGCGGCGTTGAGATCGTCGAGGATCGTTTTCAGCACATCGGTCTGGGAAATGAAGTCGCGTTTCACCTCGTCCGTTTTCCCGCCTCAACCCATTCCTCGAGCACTGCGGTCTCGGCCTCGGTCAAGGGCGGACGGAAGCCCTTGTCGCCTGCCGCACCCTTCGACTTCGGCATGCGCTCGGAGTCGTCGTGGGCGCGGACGACCCGGTCGAGAACGGCCTCGGCGAGGAGGATCGTGCCCGAGTCGTCGCGCTCGGTGAAGAATGCCGCCAGATTCACCCCGCCGTGCAACTCCGGCTCGTAGTCGCCCTCGTGGCACTGGCCGCAACGGTTCGCGAAGATCCAGTGGACCTTGCCGTCCAGATCGAGGTTCGCGGGAAATTCATCGACCTTGTCGGCCACGGTCGCGGTGACGACGGGAGCGGCAGGTGCGGGAGCCGCCTCCGGCTTCGTCTCCGTCATCGGTTTCCCGGGTGCCGGTGTTCCACTGCCGGACTGGGCGATCCAGTCGCGGATGAGGGTCTGCTCTTCGGCCGTGAGGGGCGCCTTGTAGGAATCGTCGCCCTCGGCCCCGCTGCTCTTCGGCATGCGTTTTTTCGAAGTCGCGTCCATCGAGACGCGCCGGAAAACGGGGGATTCGTCAGGATTGCCCTGGATGATCATCTCCTCCTCGATCAGCTCCGCGAGATCGAAGCCCTCGTGGAGATAGGGAAAGTCGTCGTTCGTATCCGGGTGGTGGCATTCCTTGCACTTGGCCTCGAAGAGCGCCTCGATCTTCGGGGTGAGGTCCTCGGCCTGGAGGTCCGCGGCGAGAGAAACAGTGAGAACGACCAGAAGGAGCGGAAGGAGCGTGCGATTCATGGATGGCCGGAGGACAGTGATAGCAAAGATCGTGCGTTCCAGACGAGTGGAAAGCGGAGAATAGGAACGATTTTTTCGAAAAAATGACGAGGCATCGCCGGGCGTATACCCACGCGCGGAAAAGGAGTTCGCGAGAACTTCTCCAATTTTGGGCGAGTGCCCTGCGATGGGTCCGAACGTCTCCCGACTTTCGTGACAGGCGGGTGGACGGCCGGGGCTCTGCTGAAACACTCAAACCTTGCTCCCCACGCCCAGCAAGGTCGCGAGATCACCCGAGAGAGCGGCTGCGACCGGGAGGGCGAGACCGGGGAAAACGCGGCTGCGCAGGAGACCGTCTTCCAGCTGGATCGGGCGGTATTCGTCCTCCTCCAGCAAGAACCAGTCGATTTCTTCATCGAGCACGCGCCAGAGCAGATACTCCGCCACCCCGGCGCGGCGGTAGCTGACGAGTTTTTCCCTCGCATCGCGCGAGACGCTGCTCGCGGCGATTTCGACGACCAGCTCCGGTGCCCCGGAAAGATAGCCACTCTCATCGACGGCCGCTTTGCCGCCGTGGGCCGCATCGAGAAACAGCACCGCGTCGGGTTGCGCCACGTCGTCGGAGTCAAGGCGGACGGTCACATTTGTCGCGTGCGTCGCTTCCGGGTGAGAGGCCGCATAGACACAAAGCCAACCCTGGATCAGAGCGTCGGGTTTGCCGTGGAGGTCGAGGCGGACGGGCGAAGCCATGTGGACGATTCCTTGGATAAGTTCGGCTTTCTTCACTTCCGGCATCGCCTCGTAGCGACGCAGAAATTCGCGCGCGCTGAGGTGGTCGCCGTTTTCCAGCGAGGGAACAGGGCGCCGGGCAGGAATCGCCGGCTTCGGAGTCCTCGTGTCCATATCCGGGAGAGTGTAACGTCGGCGCTCGGCCTTGTCGAGCGGGGATCGGCCGGTTGCCCGCCCCGCAACGTTCGATTCCGGCGCTCTCCGGCGCGATTGATCTACCGGCGGCGGGGCGGGCGGCTTTGCGTTTGCCCGTCGCGACTTTTCGCGCAGGGACGCGGTCGCTGGCCGGTTCCATCCATTTCGTCACTCCAGACGAGTCCATCCGGACCGGGCGGGTGGAGCTGGGGCGGGGCGGAAGCCCAGGTTGTTGTTCCGGTTGTCCGGCGTGTTCCTGTTGCGGTTGGCGGACCGGCAGTTCTGCGCGTTGTTGTTCCACGAGCCGCCGCGGTTCACGCGGTTGTCGCCCTGGCCAGCGCCCGGGTTCGAAACTGCCACGAGGAACCTTCGCGCGCAAATGCCAGGATCGCTTCGCCCCGCCTTTGTCGTTCCGCCTCGTTCTCGACGCTTTCGAGCTCCGCTATCTTCAACGCGAAACGCCTTCGCGAACGACGGTTGAGGACGCGCCATCCTCGAAAGACCCGGAACCCGCAGAAGTTCATCCCGTGGTCGGTGCGATTGAGATGTGTGCCCTTCTTCAATTCAAGATCGAGCCGGTCGTGGAGAAACATTTCGATCTCGCTCCAAGCGCGCCCGAGATCTTCCCGTTGATCGGACCAAAGCGCGAAGTCGTCCATGTAGCGGACGTATCCGGGGAAGCGGAGGGCCTCCCGGACGAGACGGTCCACCGGACCGAGGTAGAAGTTTGCGAGGTGTTGGCTCACGAGACTGCCGATGGGCAGACCGCGCCCCGGTGAAGCTTCGTGGCTCCTGATGATCTGCTCGAGCAATGCGAGGAGCCGCCGATCCTTGAACTTTCGACCGAGCGACTCGACAAGTCCGTCGTGCGGGATGCTCTCGAAGTATTTCCGGACATCGAGTTTGAGAAACCAGCCGAGGTCGCGGGCGTAGGCCGTCGTCCGCTCCAGCGCGGCGAGACGCCCTTTGCCTTTACGACATGCGTAGGTGTCGTGGATATGCCATCTCTCGAAATGCGGCTCACACACGTTCATGATCGCGTGGTGCAGCACGCGGTCGCGGAAGGCCGGCGCGGTGATCGTGCGCTCTTTCGGATCGTGGATGAGGAAGCGGGTGTAACCGTGGAATCGCACCGCTCCATCGGCGAGCTCCTCCTGGAGTTCACGAAGATTTTCGTCCAGGCGAGCTTCGAAGGATGCGGCCGCCCTCCCGTGACGGGCTCCTTTCCGCGCTCCGTGAAAGGCGGCGCGCAAATTGTCCCATTCGTGGATGCGGTCGTAGAGGTCGCCGATGCGTTTCATGGATTGCCGCCGGTGGATCCGGCCGCCACGAGCGCCGACAGAAAGATCTCCCCGTATTTCCCGACGCGCGCCTCACCGATGCCCTCGACTTCCCGCATCTGCGCGAGACTGGTGCAGCCGCATTTCACGATCTCGGCAAGTTGTTCGTTGGTGAAGATATTGTAGACCGGCACCGCATCGCGGGCGGCGACCTCCTTCCGCAGATCCCGCAGACGGACGAAGACGAGGAATTGCTCCGGGGTAAGCACTTCCTTATAGTCCACCTTCCGCGTGGACCGACCGGGCGCTCCATAATCCGGACCGCCGGTAGCTGGTCCGTGGAGGTAGTCCACGCAGATCGCCCAGAAGGAATTCTGTCCATCATCGACAAAGCGCCGCTCGATCGTCACGACCCGGTGGTTCGAGAGAAAGGCGGCGAGGTCGGACTCGATCTGGACCGAGTCGCGGCTCGGGATATGGAAGAATTTCAGGGGCATGGGAGGGGTCAGTTTTTCTAAAAATTTTCCGGAGCCGCTTCGCGGCATTCACCCCCGCTCCGGCATCGAAGGCTTCCGGCTCCGCCTCCATCCTTCATGCCTCCGCTGCCTGAGTGAAAAGCTCCGCTCACTGGATGGATGGAACCAGGGCGGGGCGGAAGCCCAGGAAGCTGCTCCGGTAGTCCGGCGGGTTCCCGCAGCGGTAGGCGGACCGGCAGAGCGCGAGGCTGACCCACGAGCCGCCGCGGAACACGCGGACGTCGCCCGCAGTCGCACCGGTAGGGTCACTCGATGAACCACTCGAATAGTCACCATACCAATCGGAACACCACTCCCACACATTTCCGTGCAGGTCGTGCAAGCCCCAGGCATTTGCCTTCTTCGTTCCCACCGAATTCGTCGTGCTCCCGCTGTTTTCACCATACCAGGCCATTTCGTCCAAGTCCCCCGCGAACGCCGTCTCCGTGCCCGCACGGCACGCATACTCCCACTGCGCCTCCGTCGGCAAAGACCATTTCCAGCCTGAGGGCAGCGCCGTCTTTTCATTCATCTTCTCCAACCATTCCTGCACGTCGTCCCAGCACACCGTCTCCACCGGCAGATCGTCGCCCTTGAATTC
>JALRFZ010000066.1 GCA_023253615.1 Verrucomicrobiales bacterium
GCGCCGGAGGATTCCGCCTCGATATCGGTCCGGACTTCCGCGGGCAGGTGCTGCCGGAGGGCAAGCAAGGCCCATAAAATCACAAAGATCGGCTCGCAATCCCGGAGGGCAAGATTAGGATCTCCGAATCATCTATGGAGATCGAGTTCCGGAGCAAAGAGACGAGCTGGCTGTCGTTCAACGCACGCGTGCTGCAGGAGGCGGCGGATCCGTCCGTGCCTTTGTTCGACCGCATCAAGTTCCTCGGGATCTATAGTTCGAATCTCGACGAATTCTTCCGCGTGCGGGTGGCGACGCTGAAACGGCTCGCTTCGCTCGGCGACGGATGGAAGCGTCTCGACATTCCGGATCCGAACCTGACCCTGAAAACGGTGCGCGACCTCGTCTCGAATCAGGGTGAGGATTTCAACCGCGCCTACGATCGCGTCCGCGCCGATCTGGAGAAAAACGGCATCCGCCTCATCCGCGAGACGGAGGTGCCGGCGATGCTGCGGGACTACCTGCGCGATTACTTCCGGCGCGAGGTCAGCCCGCACATCTTTCCCATCATCCTCAAGGCGACCGCGAAGCTGCCGAAGCTGAAGGATCTGCCGATGTATCTCGCGGTGAAGGCGAGCAGGGCGAGTGGCGCGGGCCGCCCCATGCACGCCCTCATCGAGATCCCGCAGCACCTGCCCCGGTTCATCCCGCTGCCGAAAAAGGGCGAGACCCAGCTGGTGATGTATCTCGACGACATCATCCGTTTCGGGCTCGACGAGGTTTTCGCGACCTTTCCCTACGATCGTTACGAGTCCTATGCGATCAAGTTCACCCGCGATTCGGAACTCGCTCTCGACGATGATTTTACGGAGAGTTTTTACGAGAAGTTGGCGGACAGCATCAAGGCGCGCGAGGAGGGTCTGCCGGTGCGGGCGAATTTCGACCAGGATTTCCCCAAGGCCTTCCTCCATCTCATCCTGCGCAAGCTCGATCTCGTCGGAACGGACGGTCTCTACCCCGGGGCGCGATACCACAACCGGCGCGATCTCCTCGGCTTTCCGGACTTTGGCAAGTCGGAATTGAAATACGCGAAATCGGCGCCGGTGCCGGTGCCGGCCTTCGCGAAACGGCAGACGGGGATGTTCGCGGCGATCCGGAAACGCGACGTCCTCGTGCATGTGCCCTACCAGTCGTTCCGTCATCTGATCACCTTCCTGCAGGAGGCGTCGATCGATCCGCTCGTGCAGAGCATCTCGATGACGCAGTACCGTCTCGCCAAGGGATCGTGCGTGGCCAAGGCCCTGCAGGCGGCGGCGCGGAACGGGAAGCAGGTCTTCGTGCTCGTCGAGCCCCAGGCGCGCTTCGATGAGGAGGCGAACATCAAGTGGGCCGGCCGCTACCGCGACGCCGGGGTGCAGGTGCAGCTCGGGGTGCAGGGGCTGAAAGTACACAGCAAGCTGATCCACATCGTGCGCCGCGAATCGGGACGCGACCGCAGCTACACGATGCTGGGCACGGGGAACTTCAACGAGGACACCGCCTCGATCTTCGCCGACCACATGCTCTTCACCTACCACCAGGGCATCGGCGATGATGCGGCCGAGGTTTTCCGCTTTTTCCGGCAGTCCTATCTGAAGCCGAAGCTCGATCATCTCCGGATCGCCCCTTTCGACCTGCGGCATTTCCTGAGGGAAAAGATCGAGCGCGAGATCGCGCATCGCGCCGAAGGGCGGCCCTCGGGCATCTCGGTGAAGCTGAACAACTTCTCCGATCCCGCGACCAACGCCCTCTTCCACCGGGCCGCCGCGGCGGGGGTGGGGGTTCGGCTCATCGTGCGCAGCATGTATTCACTGGTGGCCGCGGATGGCGGGCCGATCGAGGCGGTCAGCATCGTCGACAAGTACCTGGAGCATTCGCGCATGCTCATTTTCGCGAACGGGGGCGAGCCCGAGGTCTTCCTCTCCTCGGCGGACTTCATGCCGCGCAATTTCGACACGCGGGTGGAGACGATCTTCCCGGTCTACGAGCCCGGGCTGCGCGATCAACTGCTGGACTATTTCGAGATCCAGTGGAGCGACAACACGAAGGCCCGCGTCCTCGACCGGAATCTCGTGAACGGATACCGGCGGGCGCGCAAGGGGGCGAAGCGGGTGCGGGCGCAGTTCGCGCTCGAGGATTACCTGCGGGGCACCACCGGGTCCTGAACCCCGCGGCCCGCGCGGGCGCCGTGCCTCACCACATGCCCTCGAGCATCGAGTTCGCGGGGAAGGGGGCGTTGGAGTCGGGGCCGAAGAACATCCGGAAGCCCGCCCAGAACGTGAGGGTCTCTTCGCCGCCCATTTCGGAATATTCGATGCCCGACATGATCTTGGCGCGGTGGCCGATGAGGTGGTAGTTCAGGCCGAGGTAGACCGCCTGGTAGAAATCTCCGGCAGGGAGCCCGGCGGGACGTTCGTAGCGGCGTTGCGCGACGAGTCCGGCGTCGTCGTTGGACATCGCCACCTGGTAGCGGCCGACGAGCTGGAGGTTGTCCGTCAGATACACCCCGGGCTGGAGGTTCAGGGCGACGCCGTCGCCCCGGTCGCTGCCAAAGCCGGCCGTCACCTCCGACACGAGCGATGCGGAGCCCTCCGTGACGATGAGGGCCGCGGCGACGGCGTTGTTGTAGCGATCGAGGTTGGTCGCGTTCGCGTTCGCGTCGCTGTGGAGGTAGCTGGCGGTGAAGTCGGCGGTATCGGTCGGAAAATGGGCACCGACATCCCAGGTGCCGGCGAAAAGGTAGGACCAGCCGGAATCATACTCCGTGAAGGCATCGCCCATGTTGGAACCGGTCGCATTCGAGAAGACGCCCGTGTAGTAGTTGAAGTCGCCGTTTTTCCCCGAGAAAGTCACCGCCGGGGTGTAGTCGAGCCCCAGCATGTTGGTGAACAAGGAGCGTTCCATGTAGTTGATGTACCGGCTCGAGACGTTCCGGTCGTGGGTGAAGCGGTGTTTCTGCTGGCCGACCGTCAGGTTGATGAGGTCGCTGAACTGCCAACGCAGCCAGAGCTCCGTGAAGCCGTTGTAGACGGGATCGAAGTCGGAGCCGCTGACGGACTGGGCGTGGATCGTGAGGTGGTCGAGCATCTCGGCCTGGAACCCGAAGCGGGCGCGGCGGTGCTCCCATCCGGCATCGTTGTCGGTGCTGCCATCGGTGTTGTGATGCTGGATGTGGTAACGGCCGAGAAACCAGAGATCCTGGAGCAGGGGATTGTCCCCGTCCTGGATGACGTGGCCGAATTCCTTCCACTGTTCGGCGATCGATTCCTCGGAAATCACGGCCTTGTCGTCGATCTCAATGGAACCCGCGCCGAGCAGGGCAGGCAGGGAAATCAAGGCGGCGGAAAGGGCGGCGGCGGCAGGACGTTGAAACGGGAGGCTCATGCAAGCGGTTGGATCAAGGGTGTGTGTCGGAAGTGTCACCGAAGAGCGGAATCGTCTCACGTCAAACCCGGATTTATGAGTATTTGTGACACAACCGTCACCTAAATGTGACGAAACTGTCATTCAAGGACCCGCGCGACGGCCGCGAAGCGGGCTCCGGCGTCCCCTTCGGTGAGGACGAGGCTGCCCGCCTCCCAGCGCCCCGAGGCGTCGCAGGTGGCGGAGTCGTGATGAGGGCGGAGGTCTTCCCGCTTCAGGATGGAGAGGGCGAGATCCCGCCCCGGTGCGATGCGACGTTTCAGCTCGAGGGCGACCCGTCCCATGGTGTGGCGGGGGTTCACCTCGCAGATGGCGCGCAAGGCCAGCCCGCCTCCGGAGGATCGGTGGACGTAGGCATCGATCCCGAGCGGGCCTTCGTAGCCGCGCGCCCGCGCCCAGACGGCGAGATCCGTGGCGAGCGGTCCCGCTTCCTCATAGAGTGGCAGGCACTCGTCCATCAGGTAACGCGCCAAGGCCGGTTCCATCCCCCGGCAGAATTTGCCGCGGGAAATGCTGCCCCGGTATCCGCCGAGACCGCTGATGACTTGTTCCACGAATCCGACGAGACGGATTTCGCCCTTTTCGAGCCGGTATTGCACGGAAAAATCGAAGACCCGGTCATGACGCGGCTCGAGGAGGATCCCGCCTTCTTCCGCGATCTCCGTGCCGAATCCCCGCGCGAGGAGGGCCGCGGTCTCCGCTTCGTCGCCGGGCAGGAGGACGATCCCGGAGCCGGCGGTGGAAAAGGCGCGCTTCAAGAGCAAATCCCGGCACGCGCCCGCGCGGAGCTCCGCCACCGCTTCGCGCAGTTCGTCGATCGAGCCGCAGGGACGGCTCGGCTGCATCCACCGGCCGAGGCCGCGCACCTGTTCGACTTTGGAAAAAAGCGCACGCGTCTCCGGTGTCCAGGGAGCGAGGGCGTTGTCGTCGGCGAGACCTTCACGGAGAGACGCGCAGCGCGAGGCCAGATCGGGTGCGATCGCCCAGGGTCTCAGGGCGTGGCACTTGCGCGAGGCGAGCAATCCGGAAGGATCGACCGATCCATCGGGTGAGAGGCATTCGATCTCGGGCAGCTCCAGCCCGTGGCGCGTGAGTTTGGCGAGGTGGGCCGCGGAGGGCGGGCGATGGACGAGGAGGACGTCGTCGCGCCGGGCGAGGAAGGCGGCGAGCATCTCGAGATCCCGTGCGATCGCGATCCGGGTTTTGTCGGGATGATAGACGCCGGGCCATCGGGCGGCGCGGTGCTCCGCCTCGGGATTGAAAAGAAAGACATTCGGCGCGCGGCCCTTGGATCGTTGAAACAGCGAGAGGCGGCGGATGTAATCCTCGTCGAAGCCCGCGGCGCGGCGGCCTTCCTCGTTGAAGCCGGTGCGGTTGCCCTTGGCCCGGCTCGGCGAGAGGGGGAAGGGGAGGCGTTTCTCGAGCGCCTCCCAGTCGCTCTCGCCGGGATCCTTCCACTGGCGGAACCAGTGGAGTCCGTAGCCCACATGGGAGATCTCATCCTCGTAGATCCGGCGCAGGATGGAGGCGCTTTTCGTATCGCCGGCCTCGGCGAGGATCGTCGAATAATGGCGCGCGTAATCGAGATTCGCCTGTTCGAAGGTGAGGCTGAGACGCGAGACGTAGTCGAGCGGGGTCTCCATGGGCGAGACCGCGTCCCAGAAGTAGGGGCTGACGGAATATTGGCCGAACTCGACCCCGCACTCGCGCATCCGGGCGAGATACCAGCGGGTGTGGCGCTGCTCCTCGCGGAGGGTCGCCGCGAGCCCGCGCCGGAAGGCTTCGGGGGCGTCGGGGAATTTGAGCAGGGCGAGGGCCATCAGCTCCGCCGCGAGCAATTCGTGGTTGGCGAAAAAATGGAGGAGGACGCCACGGTTCTCCTCGTCGACCAGACCCGGGCGGCCGGGCAGGGCGGGGCGGCCGCGGTCGTGCCGGGCAAACCGCAGGGCCTCGGTGCGGGCGGGGGCGAAGCCGCTCCACGACGCCACCGCCGCGGGGAGCGAATCGCCGCCGGTGGTTTCCCGGAGGCGCAGGGGACGCAGTTTTTCGGCGAGATCGGCGTTGAAAAGCACCCGGCGCGCCAGGTCGAGGGGCGATTCGGCGTCGCGCCCCGGACCGGGCTCATCGTTTTCCGGAAAGAATACCGGATTTTCCCAAGCAAAGCTGGCTCTTGACCGTTCCATCGGATATGGCGAACTTGCCTCCTTTGGAGCCGCGGATTTTCAGGACATCCGATTCTTTCGCCGTGCCCCACCATGCCCCATGATCGAGATCCTGACAAGGAACCCCGTCTTTCGCGCCTGCGCCCGCCCTCTCCGGTGGCTCGGGGGGCTGGTCGATCGTGTCCGCACGGTGCATGACAAGGGCGGTCTGGCGCTGCGTCTGACGATGGCGGCCTTCCTCCTCGGCTTGGGTCTGCTGTTCGCCGGGACGGTGCTCGATTACCGCGATGCCGCGGCCAAGGCCCGTGAGGGGCTCGTCGAGGGCGGTCTGGGTGGATTGCCCAGCGTCGTGCCGATCGTGTTCCAGGGGCTCGGCCTGCTCCTCGCCCTCGTCGCCCTGCTCGTCAGCCTCTGGGTGCGCGAGGGCATCTCGCCCGAGCGTCGCCGCGGCCTGGTCGTCGTGACGCTCGCGATCGCCGCCTTCGCCGGACTCGCCGCCTGGCTGCCGACCGATGTCAGCGAAACCCTCGCCGCGATCCGGGGCAAGGCACCCGCGGGGGAGACTCCGTCGATCGCCGCCTATCTCGGGATGCTCTTCCTCGTCTCGCTCCTGATTCTCAGCGTCCCCGTCGCGGCACTGCTCTATTTCCGCCTCGATCTGATGGACCGCTACGTGGTCCACAATTTCCTCTCGCCCTTCTTTTTCTGCCTTCTCTCCTTCATGGCGATCTGGATCCTCGCGAGCCTCACCGACAAGGGGGAGACTCTCGCCACCCTCAGCTTCAGCCAGGTCCTGACGTTTTACGTGGTGCAGGTGCCCTTCATGATCCTCTTCGTGATGCCCATCGCCACCCTGCTCTCCGGGCTGTTCGCGATGAGCAAGATGTCGAAATCGAACGAGTTCATCAGCATGATCGGGGCGGGGCGCAGCGTGACCCGCATCCTCGCGCCGCTTTTCATCGCGGGCGCCTACGTCTCTCTCATCGGACTTGCCTTCAAATACCAGTGGGCCCCGGCTTCGGTCGGCTACACCGAGGCCATCATCGAGACGGCCAAACGCGAACAATGGGTGAAGGAACACGGCGGCAACCTGCGCGACGAGATCTGGTCGCAGCGGGGCTGGATGCACATGAACGACGTCGACCGGCGCAGTTGGTTCGTCGGACGCGTCCCCCTGCAGCTCGACGACGAGATGGCCGATGTCGTCGTCTCCCAGATCAGCGCGACCGGCCAGCCCGAGCGGCTCTGGATCGCGCGCCGGGCGAAATGGGTCTGGAACGCGCAACCGCCGAAATGGATCCTCACCGGCGTGCGTGTCTACACCTACGAGAACGATCACATCCCGCGGATCGAACGTCACGAACGACTCGAGATCACCGATTGGTCGGAGACGCCGTGGAAGGTGCTGAGCTCCTCCCAGAATCCCGAGTATCTCGGCATCCCCGGATTGACGATGTATCTGAACGCGAACCAGGATCGCGACGCGCGCAGCCTCGCCTCGTTCCGGACGAACTGGTGGTACATCTTCGCGGAGCCGCTCGCCTGTTTCGCGATGATCCTCGTGGCGGCTCCGCTCGGCATCGTTTACTCGCGGCGCGGCGTGATGGGTGGCGTCACCGGAGCGATCTGCATCTTCGCGATGATGTATGTGATGCGCGGCACTTTCCTCGCGATGGGTCACAGCGACCGCATGCATCCCTTCGTCGCCGCCTGGCTGACGAACGTGCTGGTCGCGGCGATCGGGCTGGTGCTGCTCTGGTTCCGGGCGCGGAACCGCGAGATCCCCAAACTCAAGACCTTGTTGCGGGCACCCTTCCAAAGGCGCAAGGTGTCCGGCACCGCAGGGGGCGGGCGTCCCGTCGTGCCGCGTCCGGCGGCCTCGTGAACGGAGCCGTCCGCCCGCCCCGCCCTCCTTTTTCCGACTTTTCCCCGAACCATGGCTATCATTCAGGACTGGAAGATCCGATCGACCCACGCCCGCTGCGAACTCACCGGCGAGCCTTTCGCTGATGGCGAGGTCTTCTACACCTGCATCTTCGAGGATCCCGCCACCGACGGTTTCCTGCGCCGCGACTACTCCGCGCCGTCGTGGAAGGAGGTGCGGAAAAAGCTCGATCCCGCGCCCTATTCGTTCTGGAAATCGACCTACAAGGCTCCCGTGCGCGAGGAGAAAGCCGATCCCGGCGCAGAAGCCTCGGTCGAGGGCATGCTGCGCCGCTTCATCGACGAGGACGATCCGCGCACCGAAAACGCGCGTTACATCCTCGCCCTCATGCTCGAGCGGAACAAGACCCTCATCCCCGCGGACACGAAGGAGACCGGGACTCGCACCCTCCTCTTTTACGAACACGCCGACAACGGCGACGTCTTCATCGTCGCCGATCCCGGTCTGCGGCTCGACGAGATCGAATCGGTGCAGCGCGAGGTCTCGGAGCTGCTCGCCGATGAAGAGCGCCGTATCCGGGAGCAGGCCGCTTCAGACGAGGGCGGCGAGCCGGGTGGCGATCAGCCCGAGAATGACGAAAACGAGGCCCAGCAGCAGGGTGAGGAAGCCCCCCAGTCCGAAGAGGAGGCGGTTTCCCTTGCCGGTGACGAAGCGGCGGAAGGTCTCCGAGCGGATCCGGGCATAGGCGCCGGGGGCGAGTTCGCCGACGAGATAGATGACGAGCTTCAGGGCTCCGAGCACGGCGAGGGCCCAGCCTCCGACGATGACGAGCTTCAGGCCGAGGGCCGGGTCGATGAGGTTCATGGCCGCTTATCCGAGTAGTTTCGCGAGATTCGCCTGATACACCGCCGGGTCGGTGACGGTCTCGCCCACTTCCAGCGGGCGCCCCACGAGGATGCCGGCGTGGGCGCTGAATTCGGCGAGGTATCCCGAGATCGACTGATCCACCACCACCTTCTTGAAATTCCGCGAGGCGTGCATGAAGCGGGCGACCCCGTCGTCGGTGCGCAGGATCAGGCCGACGTGCGAGCAGAAGGCGCCGTTGTATTTCGTGGCGATGCCGATGACGTCGCCGCTTTGCAGTTGCGGTTCGATCTCCGCGACCCGGCTCTTGGGGATGTGGTGGACGGGCAGTTGTTCGATCTTCTTTTCCAGCTCGCGCATCGGCGGGCGCAGACCGGGATTGTTGCGGAGGTAGCGGTAGCTCTTCCAGAGCGTCGTCATTTCCGTCACCTTCCGACCGGTGATGCGGGTCGCCCCCGGCAGGGAAGGGGTGAGATGGCGGCACGTGCCCCGCGCGTCGTTTTCAAAGAACCATTCCGCGAGGTCGTGGATGCGCTCGAGGTGGTTCCCCGTGCAGACGCCGGGGCGGTAGCGGGTGAATTCGATCTCGCGCAACAGGTCGGCGGGTTCATGGCGCTCCTTGGGCGCGCCGATCATGCGGGCGAGACCCAGGCACTGTTCGAAAAAGGTCCAGCAATCGAGCTGGTTCAGATTCACCGAGGGCGACTCGATCCGGTCGTCGATCTCGAGGGTGAAGTTCGTGTAGGGCAGGTCCTCGAGCGCTTTGCCGAAGCGGACGATGCGTTCCCCGACCGGCAATTCAGCCCATTTCTCCTCACGCGCCCTTTTCACCATCGCCTCGAAGCGGGCCTCGCCCTTGAAAATCGTCGACAGGGGCAGGGGCCGCTTTTTCGCGACCGGTTCGGCGCCGGCCGGCAAGGGGAGCAGGGCACCGCCGCCGAGGAGTAGGCAATCGCGCCGGGACAAGGATCTCATGCGGGAAAGATAAGGGATTTCCCAAGCGGATTCCAATCCTACTTCGGGTGGCGGGGACATTCCCCAGGGCTTACGCACGAATGGAAGGGAGGGTATTTCCCGCAGATTCGGGGAGGCCAGCAGATTGTGTGAGAAGGAAATCTTCTGGCCGTCCTGAATCGGCTGGAGAAGCAGTAATTACCACATTTAGGCTTTCATTTCATGC
Organism: Verrucomicrobiales bacterium; assembly: GCA_023253615.1. Lineage (GTDB taxonomy): Bacteria > Verrucomicrobiota > Verrucomicrobiia > Verrucomicrobiales > DEV007 > Arctic95D-9. Next base: position 9,533 of record JALRFZ010000066.1, read on the forward strand.
GTAAGCCCTGGACATTCCCGGCCGCCTCCGTCGCCGCCCCGGCGCGCCAACCAGCGCAGCAGCACGGGCGTGAGGTCGAGGTCCTCGATGCCGGCGACCACGGCGACCACGGCGGCGAGGATCGCGAGATTCGGGACGAGGCGCTCGGTGCCGAGCTCGCCGAGGTGCGCGGTGAGGACGGGCTCTCCCGTGACGCGAACGACCACCTTCTCCCTGAAGGCGCGATCGTGAACGAACTCGCCGAAGTCCGGTCTCACACCGATCCGTCGGCCCCGTTCGGCATCGCCGTCGGCTGGTCCGAACACGACCCCGGCGGAGCCATCGAATGGGCCCTCGGCGCGATCGGCGATCCGGACAAAATCCATGAAATGGTCGGCGGCATCACCTTCAATTGGAGCAATCGCGATCCCCGCGGAGCGACGCGCTGGCTCGACGTCCAGCCCCCCGGGAAAAAGACCGATCGCGTGCTGAAGGCCTTCAGCGGCATGGTCCTCGAGGAGGATCCCGAGGCCGCCGTCGTCCGGGCGACCCGGATCAGCGATCCCGCCGCCCGCGACGCCCACGTCCGCGGCTCCCCGATGGTCTCGTCGGCGTCTACGGCGAGTCCGCCCGCCGGGCCATCCAGGGTTTCCAACTGCCCGACGAGGTGAAACAGGCCTACGCCCCCCTCGAGTGACCGGGTGGACGCGGATCAGGCGAGGATGCCCTTCGCCACGTGGCCGTGTACGTCCGTGAGCCGGAAATCCCGGCCCGCGTAGCGGTAGGTGAGCCGTTCGTGATCCAGACCCATCAGGTGGAGGATCGTCGCGTGCCAGTCGTGGATGTGCATCCGGTCTTCCACCGCCTCGTAGCC
>JALRFZ010000087.1 GCA_023253615.1 Verrucomicrobiales bacterium
CAAGTGGATGATGATCGGGATCGAGATCCCGAGCGCGCCGAGGAGGAGGATGGTGTTTAAAAAGAGCATGCCGGGGGCGGGGAGCGGCAGTAAAAGGTGAAAGGTAAAAGGTAAAAGGTCGGAGTGTGGCGGGGCTGGTGCCCCGCGAATTGGGTCAGACCTTGCGTTGCGAGAAATAGGAAAAGAGCGCTTCGGGAACGGGCGTCTTGGTATTCACGGGCACGTAGTCGGCCTGCATCTGGCCGCAGGTGAGCTCGATCGATTTGAGGTGCGTCTTGACGCGCTCGAGGTAGGAGGCGCGGATCGTCGAGGGATCAATGTTGAGGCGGCGTCCCTCGATTTCGAGGCAGCGGAAGTCGTCGAACTTGTCGAAGGGGAAGTTGAGCTCCTCCTCGGCCATGAGGTGGAAGACGACGAGTTCGTGGTTCTTGAAGCGGAAATGGTGGAGCGCGTTCTTGATCGCCTCGGCGTCGTCGAAGAGATCGCTGATGATGATGACGAGTCCGCGCGAGGGGATGCGCTCGGCGATCTCATGGAAGGTCGCTGCGCAGCGGGTGTCCTTGCCGGGCACGGTGCGGGCGAGCTCCTCGAGGACGGTGCGGACCTGGCTCGGCTTCGCCGCGGGACGCAGGTAGGTGCGGATGGTTTCGTCGAAGGTGACAAGACCCACGGCGTCCTGTTGCCGGATGAGGAGGTAGCTCAGGGCCGAGGCGAGGTAGCGGGCATATTCGAATTTCGAGAGGTGCGCTTTGCCGCCGAGCGAGCAGGCCGCCTCGCCCTCGTAGCCCATCGAGCCCGAGGCATCGACGATGAGGGTGACCCGCATGTTCGTCTCCTCGATGTATTGCTTGATGTAATAGCGGTCGCTCTTGCCGTAGACCCGCCAGTCGAGATTGCGGAGGTCATCGCCGGTCACGTACTGCCGGTGTTCGGCGAACTCGACCGAGAATCCCTTGTGCGGGCTCGTGTGGCGTCCGTTGATCGTCCCCACCTTCGCGGTGCGCGCGAGGAACTCAAGCCGACCGATCATGTTGATGATCTCGGACGGCAGCAGCTCGCTGAACTGGGGTGGGGTCGTTTCGGTCATGCCGCCGGGGAAAACTGCTGAAAACTGAAAACTTGAAACTGAAAACTACAGATCACAGATCCAATTCAGCGGAGGGCGCGAAATGATCGACGAGGCGGGCGACGATGTCGTCGCTGGTGATCCCGGCGGCCTCGGCGTTGAAGGTGGTGAGGACGCGGTGGCGCAGCACTGGCAGGGCCACGGCGCGGACGTCGGCGGTGGTGGTGTGGTAGCGCCCCTGGAGAATGGCGCGGGCTTTTGCCGCGAGGATGAGGTAGATCCCGGCACGAGGTCCCGCACCCCACGCGACCATCTCGCGGACGAAATCGGGGGCCTCGACCTCGCGCGGACGGGTCGCGCGGGCGATCTGGGCGGCGTAGGCGACGACGTGGTCGGCCACGGGGACGCGGCGCACGACCTTTTGCAGCTTCAGCACGGATTCGCCCGTGAGCTGCTTCTCGATCTTCGCCTTGTAGGTGCCGGTGACGCGTTTGATGATCGCCTCTTCCTCGGATGCGGTCGGGTAATTCACCCGGATGTTGAACATAAAACGGTCGAGCTGCGCCTCGGGGAGGGGATAGGTGCCTTCCTGCTCGATGGGGTTCTGCGTGGCGAGGACAAAGAAGGGCTCGGGGAGCGGGTAGGTCTCTTCACCGATCGTCACGTGGTGCTCCTGCATCGCCTCGAGGAGGGCGGCCTGCGTTTTCGGAGGGGTCCGGTTGATCTCGTCCGCGAGGATCATGTTCGCGAAGATGGGGCCCTTCACGAACTTGAAGACGCGTTTGCCCGTGCCGATATCCTCCTCGAGCACCTCGGTGCCGGTGATGTCGGCGGGCATGAGGTCGGGGGTGAACTGGATGCGTTTGAAGCCGAGATCGAGCACCTCCGAGAGGGTGGAGACGAGAAGCGTTTTCGCGAGGCCCGGCACGCCGACGAGGAGGGCGTGGGAGCGGCAGAAAATCGAGATGAGGAGCTGCTCGATCACCTCCTCCTGTCCGACGATGACCTGCTCGAGCTGACCACGCATGGCGGCATAGGCGCTGCGGAGTTCCTCAATGACGGCCTTGTCCGAAGAGCCGAGTTCCGTCTGGGGGTCGATTGCCGTTTGGGCCATGATGCTGATGGGGATGAATGGAGAGTTGGAAGGTGGACCGGAGGGAACAGAGCGCCCGGTCCGAAGTTGCGCGAGAATAAGCTGGAAGCCTCCCCGGTGTCGAACGTGATTTTCGCGCAATGGCGCTTGTCCGCCATGCCCGAATGAGCCACCCGGAAGGGCTATCGGGGGTGAGAGGGGGGATGAGCGGGATCGTTGCCGAATGGCGCTGCGGTCGTATTGAGTTGAGAAACGTCATCCTCTGGTCAGGATGGAATTCCTTCACAAAAACATTGAATCACCTGCCGAAATTGGGCAACTTCTCCAAATCCCGATGGTCGCGGACACAACGTGCTTTCCCATGCCCTCTTGCCTGCGCCCAGCCAGCTGCCTTGGAGAAAAATCGCTCAAACAGAGGATTTCAGGGGGGGGCTCCGGTCCGTTTCGTTTCGGTATTATCCTGTTTTCGATCGTTGGGGCGACTATCCCCATGTTGCTCCGTAGTGCACCTATGGCGATCTCTTGGGAGGGGACGGTCACGAACGTTACTTCATTCACCCATTCGCATCAACCTAAGCGCTTAACCTGTTTATTTTTAACGAGTTAAATATCTATTTTCGGCGAGTTTTTCCTTGACTTTGCGAGAGAGCCGGCAGGTTTTCTATGCAAAGAACTTCGCCCGCCGGCTCCTC
>JALRFZ010000102.1 GCA_023253615.1 Verrucomicrobiales bacterium
CGAATGAAACGAAGTTCACGAATTCCGAGCCACCGCAAAGCCTCTGTCATTCGTTAGATTCGTTCCATTCGTGGTCCAAACCCGCCAATGCCATGAAACACCTCACCGAACTCCTCGAAGAACAGCGCCGCTTCCACACCCGCCGGTGGTTTTTCCGCGACTGCGGCGTCGGACTCGGCGGCATCGCCTTGGCATCCTTGTTAGGGCAGGACAAGGCCCTCGGCGCCTCATCACTGCTCACCGGGCAGCGTCCCCATTTCGCCCCGAAGGCGAAGCGTGTCATCTTTCTCTTCCAAGGAGGCGCGCCGAGTCACCTCGAGCTCTTCGACCACAAACCCGAACTCGCCAAGTGGGACGGCAAGCTCCCGCCCGCCGAGCTCCTCCGCGGCTACCGTGCCGCTTTCATCTCGCCGAACAGCACTCTGCTCGGACCCAAATACAAGTTCGCCAAACACGGCCGGAGCGGCGCGGAGATTTCCGAACTGCTCCCCCACACCGCGACGATCGCTGATGATCTCTGCATCGTGAAGTCGATGGTCACCGACGCCTTCAACCACGCCCCGGCGCAGATTTTCATGAGCACCGGCTCGCAGCAGTTCGGGCGTCCCAGCATGGGATCGTGGGTCACTTACGGACTCGGATCGGAAAACCGCGACCTGCCCGGCTTCGTCGTCTTTTCCACCGGAAAGAAGGGTGCCAGCGGCGGGGCGAACAACTACGGCTGCGGCTTCCTCCCCACCTCCTATGCCGGGGTGCCCTTCCGCAGCGTCGGTGATCCCGTGCTCTATCTCTCGAATCCCGAGGGCGTCGACGATGCCTTCCAGCGCGACACCATCGAAGGCGTGCGTGCCCTCAACCAGAAGCGCCTCGGTCTCGTCGGCGATCCCGAGATCGAAACGCGGATCGGCTCCTACGAGCTCGCCTACCGCATGCAGCAGGTCGCGCCCGAGGCCATCGACATCGCCAAGGAGAATCCCGAGACCCTCGCCCTTTATGGCGCGAAACCCGGCGAAGCTTCCTATGCGAACGCCTGTCTCACCGCCCGCCGCCTCGTCGAGCGCGGGGTGCGTTTCGTGCAGATCCATCACGAGGCCTGGGACCACCACGGCGGCCTCACCCAAGGCCTGAAGAATGAGTGCGCCGCCACCGACCGCGCCAGCGCCGCACTAGTCACGGATCTGAAACAGCGTGGACTGCTCGAGGACACTCTCGTCATCTGGGGCGGCGAATTCGGCCGCACACCGATGGTGCAGGGCGGCAACGACGGGCGCGACCACCATCCCAACGCCTTCACGATGTGGTTCGCCGGCGGCGGTATCAAGGCCGGCCAGACCATCGGGGAGAGCGACGAATTCGGTTTCAACGTCGTGTCGGAAAAGATCCACGTCCACGACCTCCACGCCACGATTCTGCATCTGTTGGGCTTCGACCATGAGAAACTCAGCGTCCGCGCCCAAGGGCTCGACTTCCGGCTCACCGGAGTCGCGGGTGAGGTGGTGAAATCGCTGATCGCGTGAGGCGGGAAATTGGGATGCCAGGGGCATCCCAGCGATTAGCCGGTGGTTGAATCGCAGCGATACCACCGGACCCGGGATTCGATGGTCAGTGCATCCCGAAGGGATGCCAGCGACCGTTCTTCACGCTCTCGACTCCCGCTCTGGACCTGAACCGCGCTGGCATCCCTCCGGGATGCGCATTTGATCATTCGGCAATCCGGTGGTGTCGCTCGTTCCTCGCTCAACCACCGGCTAATGGCTGGGATGCCTCCGACATCCCGCTTGGCACACGACGTTCCGGCCGAGGACGCGACCTTGATTTTCCCCACGACTCTCGACGATGGCCCGGACCCGCTGAAAGGCTCCCGCCTTTCAATCCGGTTTTGTCCCATCCACCCGATGCTCCGCAAAACCGTCCGTCCGCTCGCAGGCGAGTTGCTCCATGACCTGCCGCAGCTGCCGCTTCAGCATCGTCATGGTGTGGTCGCCGCCTTTCCCACCGAGCGCGGCGACGCCGTACATAAAGCTGCGGCCGAGGAAGCCGAACCGAGCTCCGCTCGCGAGCGCGCACGCGATGTCGGGACCGGAGCGCAGACCGCTGTCGAGCATCAGGGTGGTGCGGTCGCCGAAACGCCGCGCGAGCCTTGTGAGCGGCGCGATGGTCGATTCGCCCGCGTCGAGCTGGCGTCCGCCGTGGTTGGACACGATGATTCCATCGACGCCGATGCCGAGCGCGGTTTCGACGTCCTCCTCGCTGACGAGGCCTTTCACGACGAGCTTCCCTTTCCAGCGATCGCGCAGCGAGGCGAGCCTTGCCGGATTGAGGCGACCGGAGAAGGTCCGGTTCATGAAAAGACCGAGGTGTTTCATGTCGAGTCCGCCGGGCAGGTAGGGTTTCAGGGTGGCGAACTCGGGGACGCCGTTGGCAAGCTGGGCGAAGGACCAATGCGGACGCGTCATCATCTGGGCGATGTTGCGCAGGGTCATCTTCGGCGGCATGGCGAGGCCGTTGCGGATCTCGCGCGGGCGGTAGCCGAAAACGGGCGTGTCGGCGAGGATCACGAGCACGGGCAGTCCCGCCGCCTCGACGCGGTCGAGGAGCTTGTTCCGCAGATCCTCCTCGACGGGATGATAAAGCTGGAACCAGGCCTTCCCGCCGGTGATCTCGGCGACGGTCTCGATGCTCGCCGTGGCCACGGTGCTCAGGATGAAAGGCAGGCCGTGTTTCGTTGCTGCCGCGGCGAGGATCTCGGTGGCGCGCGGCCAGATCATGCCCTGCAACCCGATCGGCGAGACGCCGAAAGGGGCCTCGTAGGTCTCGCCGAAAAGTTCGGTCTTCAAGTCCGCGCCTTTGAACTCGCCGAGGTAACGCGGCATCAGCCGGACCTCGCGGATCTCGTCGGTGTTGCGGCGCAGGTTGATCTCGGAATTGCATCCGCCCTCGAGATATTCGAGTACGAAACGCGGGAGACGGCGGGCACTGCGCTCGCGCAGATGCTCGATCGAGGGAAAGCGGGGGTCGAAATGGTCTTCCATGGCGGAGACGGGGAAAAGTGGGTTTGTCAGGATGTTTTCACGGAGGCGAGGAGCTCGAGCAAATTCTCCGCGCATGCCTCCGCGAAGATCTCATCGTTGATCGCGGCGTCGATTTCCACCAGCGGAATCGCGGGATCGAGGTGGCGGCGGAGGGAATCGAAAAGCGCCGCATCGGCTTCGGGGTCATGGAAGGGCTGACCTGGAGCCGAGATCAGGCTGATCGCCCGCGTCGGCACGAGAACACGGACGGGACCGGTCGAGGCGTTCACCTTCTCCGCGACGATGCGGCCGAGTTCGGCGTTTTCGTCCGGCGTGGTCCGCATCAGGGTGATCTGGGGATTGTGTTGATAGAAGTTCCTACCCTCGAAGCGGGACGGGACCGTGTCGCGGGCCCCGAAGTTGACCATGTCGAGGCATCCCGGAACGACGACGGCGGGTACTCCGGCGCGGGCGGCGGCCTCGAGACGGTGAGGTCCGGCGGTGAGGACGCCGCCGACCAGTTCATCGGCCCATTCGGTGGTGGTGATGTCGAGGACGCCGCTGATGAGCCCGTCCCCGATGAGCGTCTCCATGGTGCGGCCGCCCATGCCGGTGGCGTGGAAGACGAGCACCTCGTAGCCGGCCCGCTCCATGACGGTCCGGGCGAGATCGACGCAGCGGGTCGTGTTGCCGAACATGCTCGCCGCGATGAGGGGGCGGTCTTCCGGGGCATCAACCTTACCCGCATCAACCATTCCGGCGATGGCGGCGGCGGCCTGGCGGAAGAGGGTTCGCGAGATGCGATTCAATCCTGACACATCCACAATGCTGGGAAACATCACGATGTCCTTGCTGGCGACATAGTGGGCGGTATTGCCACTGGCCATCGTCGAGACCATCAGTTTCGGAAAACCGACCGGCAGCGCGCGCATCGCCGACGTGCCCAGAGCGGTGCCTCCACCTCCGCCGAGCGAGATGACGCCGTCGATGCGACCTTCGGCGGCGAGTTTCGCGAGCAATACGGGGGCGGCTTCGCACATCGCGGCGACACAGGTGCCTCGGTCCCCCGTCGCGACCAATGAGGCAAGATCAATTCCACCAACCGCCGCCACCACCTCGCGGGTGATGTCGGCTTTCACCGTGGCGGGGCCGCCCGTGCCGAGATCGATCAGGAGCGGCTCGTGCCCGAACTCGCGCAGGCAATCCGCGACGTAGGCGTGTTCCGCGCCTTTCGTGTCGAGGGTGCCGATCACCGCGATGCGTTTTCCGGGCATGTCACTTCGTGCGGTGAAGG
>JALRFZ010000112.1 GCA_023253615.1 Verrucomicrobiales bacterium
TCGCCGGAGCCGGGGCGGCCATTGAGACGGGATCCTCGCGATCCGCGGCAATGCGGAAACCGGTCCAGTAATTCCGCTCTCCGGGAGTCTCGGCGGCGCGGCGGGCGGTGAGCTCGAATCCGGCGGTGGTCGCGAAGGAGGCGCCACGTTTCAGCGGCACCTTGCGATCCGGGGCATCGGGATGGGCGTCCCAGGTGGAGGTCCATTCGCTGACGTTGCCAGCCAGGCCGATCACGCCGTAGCGGCTTTCATCGGCGGCGATGGCATCGACGGGGCACCAGTACTTGTAGCCGTCGATGCTGCCGGCGGGGACGCCCTCCTTCGATTCGTGGTCGAGGCCGCTGTTGAAGTTCGCGTTGACGAGCTCGTCGCCCCACGGGTAGACACTGCCGGAGCGGCCGCGGGCGGCTTTCTCCCACTCCTGCTCGGTGGGCAGGCGGCCTCCCCGCCAGGTGGCGTAGGCGTGGGCATCCCAGAAATCAACCCCGACGACGGGGCAGTTCGGGTCGATTTTCCCACCGAAGAACGAGCCGCCTTTTTGCGCGGTGGCAAAATATTGGCCCCACTTCTCCGGCTCGTAGCTGGTCTTTTCAGCGGGCTGATCAGGGTGCCGCAGCTTGGCGGCCTTGTCGGGATGGGCGGCGAGGTCGGCGAGAAACGCGGCGTATTCGGCGATGGTCACTTCGTGGCGTCCGATCCAGAATTCCGGCTGCTCGATCTCACCCGTGTTCTGGAAGGGGAAGACCCCCGCCGGCACCTTGATGAAGACCTCGAGATCCCGCACCTCCGGGCGGCTGCCCATCACGAGGAAGGTGACGACGGCGGCGGCGACGATGAGAAATCCGATGAGCGAGCCGACCACGAGAGCGGTGCGGTTGGTCTCCTTTTCGGTGATCTTCGCGAGTTCGGCGGTGGAGAGCCCTTCTTTTGGATCGGGTGGATTCAGCGCCTTGCGCAGCCCCTCGATCGAATTGATCGCGTCGATGCGGTCCGTGCCCATGCGATCGACGAGCGAGAAAAGCGCGGGATCGGTGCCGGCTTTTTTCAGAAAGGGGAGGACGGCGTCGGCGAGCAACTCCATCTGGCGCCGCTCCTCTTCGGGCGAGAGGGGCAGGCCGCGACCCCGCACGGGATTGGCGATGCGCGGCTCGGCGCCCTTGACGATGAGGATGCTCTGCGCGGTGAAAAGACGGTGCGACATGCCGTGGTCGCGCAGGTAGAGGAGAGCGCTCGAGGCGGCCGAGAGCACCTTCCACAAGAGGGTGTCGTCGAGCTCGGCGCGGCGGCGGGCAAGATCGCTGAGGCTCGGGGCATCGACGAGCTCGAGGGTGTAGAAATTCACCCCCATCTCCTGATCACACTCGTAGACGAGCGAGATGGCGGGATGGTTCACCGAGGCACGCGCACTGGCCTCGTTCACGAAACCCTGCACCCAGTTGATGTCCTTGCGGTGTTTGCGGTAGAGCGTCTTGAGGGCGACATGGCGTCCGATCGAAGTCTGTTCGGCCTCATAGAGGGCGAAGTCGGCATCGCGCTGGATTTCCCGCAGCAGCTTGTAATCCCCCAGACGGGTGCTTACGGGCAGTGCCTCCTCGGGCAGGGGGATGGGGGCCGACTCGAGCGAGGGCAACGGCTCCGCCGGAGGCTCCTGGCTCGGAGAGGTGGCGATTTCCGGCACGGTCGATCCGACCGGTTCGTTCGGCGCGGCGTTGAGAGCGGCGGCCTCCATCCCGGGATCGGCGATGGGCTCGGGATTCGTCACCGAATCATACCAATCGAGAAGGACGCCGCGGTTCACCGGCTTGAAGAAGAGCCGCTCGCGGTCGAGGACGCGCGGATAGAAGGGCGTCATGTCCTCGTGGCTGCAAAAGACGCAGGGGAACGGCCCGATCTCGCCGTGGAGGTGGTCGCGCAGGTCGAAGACCTCGCCCCCTTTCGCCTGATCGAGGTTCGCGACCAGCATCGTGAGATGGGCGACTCCCCGTGCGGCCTCCCACGCCGCCGCGGCATCCGCCACCTCGATGACGCGGTCCACTTTCGTCTCAAGGATCGATCGGACCGTGCGACGATCCTCTTCAGACGGGTCAATGATCAGGAGCACTCGCTCGGTTTGCATGCGGTAAATCAGGGAACAAAGGAATCGGGGAAAAGAGCGTTCTCAGGTCCGGGAAGGGACGGAGCCCCGGGCCCGCCAGGCCCGTCGGCGCCGGAATCGCCCGGAAAACGCAGGGCCGCGATGTCCTCGGGCATCGCGACCTTGTCCTGCAGTTCATCCCGATAATACAACTCGATCGCGTAGCCGTAAAAGCTCCGTTCGCCCAATTCGCGTTTTTGTTCCTCCGTGAAGACGGGCTGCAGGTAATTGACCACGATCACCTCGGTGCCATCGACCTGCCAATCGTAGGGTTCGGTCGGGTAGAGATAGGAGGTGTCCGCGGTGGAGGGGCGCACCATGCCGTCCGGGAGGCGGTCGTAGAAATAGACGAGCAGGGAGAGATCCTCTCCGGCGGGCTTCGCCGAAGGATCGGCGCCGATGACGACGCGCAGCCCGACTTTCTGCCCTTCGTCCGTGTGTGCCTGCTCCTCGACCTGGATTTCGCGAATCTTGAGCGTTTTGGCGGGATCCGCCGCAGGCGCGTCCGTCCCCCCGGGAGGTGGCACGGAGCCCCCCGGCAAGGCCTCCCCGCGGAGCGCGTGCGCCGCGATCGGATGAAAAGGCCCCCCGCCGATCGCTCCGAGGGCATCGACCTGTTCCCAGTAGCCGTCCGCTTTGTCCTTCAATCCCATCTTCCCGAGCGTGGCACCGATTTCCGAAAGAATGCGGGGATGCTCGGGAAGGGATTTCTCGACCTCGCGGAAGGCCTGCAGGGCTCCCTGCATGTTGCCGCTCGCACGGAGCTCGGCCCCGGTGACCAGGAGACGCTCGAGGATGCCGTCGGACAGTGGCTGGCTCCTCCCCGCTCCGTCGAGGGCCGCAAAAAGGTCTCCCGGAGGCACGCCCCCCGTCTCCCCTCCCCCGGCCGGTGCCGGACCGAAAAATCCCGATCCAGGCGCGGCGTCCCCTGCGGCCTCGGCGACTTCCGGAGCCGGGCTGACAGGATCGCCCACCGGCGTGTCGGCGAGCAGGGGCGCGGCGGATGGAGTCGCGACCGGGGCCGGCGCAGGGGCGGCGGCCAACGCCGGAGCCAGGGGCGCGGGAAGAGCGGCAATCGCGGTCTGCACCGGTGGAGCGGCGGAAACTGCCGCGGGCACGGGCGGCGGCCCCACCCGCACCACCCCGATCACGAGCGCGACGAGCTGGACGAGGGCGATTCCTCCGATCACGGCCATCGCCACGCGGAAACTCCGCCCTTGGGCGGGACAATCCGAAAAGCCTGGTTCTGTAATACGCTTGCCGACCATCTTCTCCCCTGCACGTGGTGCGCCTTGGTTCCTGACGCGCTTAGTATCCGACAAATCGGTGAAGTCGCCACCGGCTTTTCGCGCCCCGCCGGGCCGCCCGTCCGGGCCAGCCCCTTCGGGTTTCATTTTTTTTTAAAAAAAAGTTCAACAACTCCGGACTTTCACGCTACTGTTGAACCGCAGCGTTCTCCCGCGCCGGGAGCCATTCTGCAACGCAACCTTCAAACGACCTCCTACCGTGAGCAGCCATCTATCCAGTGACATCCAAATCGAAGGGGATCTGATTTGTTCCACCGACCTGAACTTCGACGGTACCATCAAGGGAAACATCATCTCCAAGGGCAGCCTGACGATCGGTCAGAACGCCTCCGTCAACGGCAACCTCAAGGCCGAGAAAGCCGTGATCGAGGGCAAGGTCGTCGGGAACGGTGATTTCAATTCCTGCCGCCTCTCCCCCACTTCGGTAATCTCGGGATCGGTGAGCACGGTCAGCCTGCAGATGGAGGAAGGCGCCTCTCTCGAAGGCCAGTGCAAGGTCGGCAAAGCCCGCGCCTGATCAGCTCAGCCCCCCCCCTTTTTTCCCAAGACGCCCCGGCTCCATGACCGGGGGTCTTTTGCCTTCGTCACTCAGGAAAAGTCGCTTTTCACGAGCGAGATCCAGACGACGAGCAGGACGATCCAGGCGAGCAGACAGGCCACCGCGAGGATCAGGGCGATCCACCAGACCGCCCCGCTCCGGGGCACGAACCCACCCCCCCGCACGCCCCGTTGGCGGAAGAGCATCACCAGCGCGATCGGAGCGGTGAACAGCGAGAAAGGGGCGAGCAAGGTCACGAGAAAGAGGGCGCGCCTGTCGTTGAGTTTCGCCTGCCCGACGAAGTCGCGCGAGCGCACGATCTCGCGCAAGCGATGCACGCAGGGGAGGCAGAGATCGCGCCCGCCCCAGGCCACGGCGGCTCGGTGCGAAAGGAAACACCCGCATTCATCACAGACCTTTTCCGCCCGCAGAGCCGGGAAAAACGAGCACAGCGCCTCGCCCTCCGCCGCGGGGAGATCCTCCTCCCCTTGCCCGGGTCCGCCGAAGAGGCGCGGGAACATCGTGAGATGGACCGGAGCGCGGC
>JALRFZ010000114.1 GCA_023253615.1 Verrucomicrobiales bacterium
GCGGTTCCATGCCGCGCCGGGCCCAGTCGCCGGTGCGGACAAAGCGGTCGCCCTCGGAAATGCGCCGGGTCACGTCGAGGAGCAGGCCGAGGGTGTGGTCGGCGGTCGATTCGGCGAAGGCGGCGGGCGTGTTGCTCGCGGCAATGCCGCGGCGGCGCAGCTCGGCGAGATCGAGATTGTCGATCCCCATGGCGGCGTTGGCGACGAAGCGCAGTGACTTCGCGGCATCGAGAAACTCCGCATCGACGCGCAGTTCCCCCTGGGAAAGAACCGCCACACAATCTCCGATCTGTTCGAGCACCTGGGTGCGCGGCGCGGCCCTCACGCCGTTGTCGGGCATGAGGATTTCGGCGATCCCTTCGAGTGGCGAGAGATGTTCGAGGGGAATGTGGACGGTGACAAAAACGCGTGGCAGGGGAGCGGTCATGGTCTGGAAAGCGGACAAGGGAATGGAGAGCGGAGGCCGCGACAAGTGGAAAATGAAATCGCTTCTCGCCAAAGCCGGGATCGTGGGTTATGAAGAAGGAAAACAAGCCCTGTTTGCATCGGGCATCTGTCAGGTTCGTCGCTTCCAGGATCCGGTTCCGGCTCGAAGCCCGCCTTCTGCGGGCGGACCTTCCGGAAAAGCATTGTGAAGCATGAAGTTATTTGTTGGAAACCTGTCCTACGACGTCAGCGACAGCGAGCTGCGCGCCGCTTTCGCCGAGTTCGAGCCCGTCCTCGAGTTCCATCGTCCGCAGGATCGCGAGACGGGGAAGCCCCGTGGGTTTGCCTTTGTCACCCTCGCCGATGAGGAGAAGGGGATGGCGGCGATCGAGGCCTTGAACAACAAACCCCTCGGCGGTCGTGAGCTGAAGGTGAACGAGGCGGAAGATCGCCGCGGATTCACCCCCGTGCGGCCGCGCCGTCATGAAGAGGACGATGTCACCGAAGGCACGATGGCCCGGGTCGATGACCGGCCCCGTGGCAAGGATGGCCAGCGGGTGCGTTACAAGTCGATCTGATCGACTTTCCACCGCCGATCACCGAGCTTTGCCCACGGGGACGGAGACGCCGGGATGGTCTTTCGCGAGGAAACGCCACGGCAGATCCTGTCCCGCGGAGATGCCGATGCGACGATCGGTCGCGATCGCAAGACTCGGCGCCGACCGGGAAGGACGCAGGCAGAAGACCGTGTCGCTCACGAGGGACTGCTCGTGATGCCCGCCATGGATTCCGAGGGCGGCCGTGAGTTTCCCGGGTCCCGAGCAGAGCCGCCGTAGGTCGGTGGTGCCGCGTTGCTCCTCCATTCGATCGATGCCGGCGAGAGGATCGAGGGCGCGGAAGAGAACGAAGCCGGCGTGCCCCGTCCGCTCGTCGAGACAGAGCACGTTCACCAGCCAGTGGACGCCGTAATTCAGGTAAACGTAGGCCGTGCCGGGTGGATGGTTCCGGGCGAAGGCGCGGGCGGAGGGGCGGGTGAAGAGATGGCAGGCGGGATCGTCGACCTCGTGGTAGGCCTCGGTCTCGAGGATAAGGCCCGAACATCCCTCATGAACGAGTTCCGCACCGATCAATTCCCGGGCACAGGCGAGAGGATCGCGGGTGAAGAAATCCGGTGAAAAGGGTCGCATTTCAAAGGACCTCGCCCGGCGGCATCAGGAGGCACGGCCCTGTCGCTCGAGCCCGTCGTAGACGCCGAAATCGTTGAACCAGATCCGCTTCGCCCAGCGGTAGACGGGATGTTTCTCCGGGATCTCCTCACCGGTGGGGAGCCACTGGCTGTTGCGCGGCGTCATCGCCTCGAGCTCGGCGATGGCCGTCTGGCGGATCGTCGTGTCGGTGGCGTGGTGTTTTTCGGCCAGGGCCTTCACCAGATCAGGCCGCTCCAGGACGATGCAGCCGCGGGTGTGTTGCGCCGCCGTCTCGCGGAAGTCGCGGAGGAATTCGGACTTGGTCAGGATGTCGTAGATCGAGCCGTCGCGCACGTTTTCGGTCGCGAACTGGATGATGTGGCAGGGCTCGACCGCACCGGTGGGCGAGATGTGGTGCGAGATCCCGTTGGCCATGGGGCACAGGGCGCGGCCCTCGCCGTCGTAATAGGCGTCGATGATTCCGAGGGGCAGTTTCACGCGCATGTCGACGACGAATTGCCGCACGCGACGCGCCTGCTCGGGCGTGAGGGCGAGATCTTCGTTCGGTTTCGGCCCGACGGGACGGTAGCTGTGATACCAAGCGTAGTGAACGCCGCGGTCGATCAGCTTGCGCAGCCATTCCTCGGTGAGGAGTTCGTCGATGTTCGTCCGGCAGAGGCTCGTGGCCACGCCGGTGAGGAGTTTGTTCTCGAGGCAGTGGTCGAGTCCCTTGAGGGTCCGGTTGAGGACGTCCTTGCCGCCGCGGCGTTCGTTCGCGACGAGTTCGGTGCCTTCGATCGAGATCAGCGGCGTCGCGTTGCCGAGCTGGCGGAGCTGCTTCGCCTTCTTCTCGGTGATCATCTGCCCGTTGGTGAAGACCTGGAAGAAACAATCGGGATGTTCGGCGAGGAAGTCGAGCAGTCCCGGATGCATGAAAGGCTCGCCTCCGAGGATGCCAAAGAAGGAGTTCCCGTGCGCCTTGGCCTCGTTGACGACC
This sequence comes from Verrucomicrobiales bacterium, assembly GCA_023253615.1. Taxonomy (GTDB): domain Bacteria; phylum Verrucomicrobiota; class Verrucomicrobiia; order Verrucomicrobiales; family DEV007; genus Arctic95D-9. The sequence goes on from JALRFZ010000114.1 coordinate 2,611, forward strand.
TTGTTGAGGTCCTCGAGATCGAGCTTCACCTGCGGTTTGTCGACATCGACCCAGCAGCCCTGGCAACGCAGGTTGCAACTGTTGAGGATCGAAAGATAGAGAAAGGGCGGGAAGTAGATCCCGTCCCGCATCCGTTCCTTGTAGAGATTGACCGATCGGATCCCCTTCACCCCGAAATTCCACATGAACTTGGCGAGATGCCGTTTGTCTGCGGTCCGGAGAATGCGGCCGGCATATTGGAGGCTGGGGAGGATCATGGGGAGGTTTTCAGGCTGAAGTTTCAGTTTTCAGCCATTCAAGAAAGGCACTTCAGGGCCGAGTCCACCGTCGCTTCGTCGTGCACGATGGCGTGCAGGGCCTTGGCGATTTTGGCGGGCTGGGGATGCTGCCAGACGTTACGTCCCACGGCGATGCCGGCGGCGCCTCCATCGATGGCCTTTTTCACCATTTCGAGCAGGGCGCGATCATCCCCCATGGCCGCTCCTCCGAGGACGATCACCGGCACAAAACAGGCTTCGACGATGGCGCGGAACTCGTCGGCACTCGCCCCGGTGGGGAAGGCGGTCTTGACGATATCGGATCCCAGCTCGGCCGCGGCGCGCACGGTGTAGCCGATATTCTCGAGGGTGTAGTCGGCCGGACGCCCGATGCCGAAAGGCAGCGCCTCGAGGATCACCGGCACGTCGGCGTCGAGGCTCTCGGCGATCAGCTCGGCCGCTTCGCGGAAGATGCCCGCCTCGTTCGAGTGGTGCGTGTAGAGCATGTTCATCATCGCGTGGGCCCCGCAGGTGAGGGCCTCGTCGGCGCCGTAGAGACGGTAGCTGCCCTCGTCGAGGTTTTCGCCGAAGCGTGGCTTGTAGCAGTCGGTGCGCAGGCAGACGCCCTTGCCCTCGAGAGCCTCGGCGGCGGCGAAGGCGAGACCGAGATTGACGACGTAGCCGTCCACGACAGGATTCAGTTGCTCGATCAAGGCGATCGGATCCTCCAGGCCTGGCACGGGAATGGCGGTACCGTGGTCGATGGGTAGGATGACGGTGCGTCCGTCGGACTGGAGAAAGCGGGCGAGGTGTTGATCACGATCCATGTCCCGTAAAGGGAGCCGCGATCCGCCACAGGGTCAAGGTGCGGGTTTCTCCTTCGCTTCGTTTGGCAAGGCACCGATCTTCAGGTAGGGCCGGACTTTCGCGAGCGTGGCGGGCCCGATCCCGGGCACATCGTCGAGCTGCTCGATGGTGCGAAAGGGGCGCCTCTTGATGACCTCGTCGGCAAGGGATTCACGCAGCCCGGTGCGGACGAGCTCTTCGAGCGAGGCAGTGTTGAGATCGACCGGCTCCTCCAGCGGGGCGAGGGTGAAGGCGTCGTCGATGGCCTCGAGGGCGCGCAGCTCCTCGCGCTGTTCGCGGCGCATCGCGACGAGTTTTTCGGGTTCGCAATGCTTCCAGAGGCCCCGGCCAAGCAGCGCGGCGGAGAGTTCGGCATCTTCCAACTCGGCCTGCCAGTCGTCGCGCTTCGTGCCATCCGGACGCGATCTCCCGAACCCGAAGGCCCGGGCCAACCCCGCCTCGACCAGCCATTCGCCGAGGTCGCGGCCGCCCGAAAGCGTGATGAAGGCATAGTGGCGCGGCGAACCCGACCGACCCGGGGCTTTCGAGAAGGAAGTGTGGACCGTGAACGGTTCGGCGAGGATCTCCGCCACCCGTCGCTTCGCCTCGACGCCGAACTGGCGGGCGATCCCGAAATCTTCCACCCCGAAGTATCGCGCCTGCTCGCGGAGCCGACGTTTTCCCGTCACATCGGCGACATCGGTCTCGAGGCAATCGACGAAGTAAAGACGCAGCACCGTCTCCCGGCCATCAGGCAGGCGGACGGCGAAGGAATCGCCATCCGCCCAGTCCGTCGCCACATATCGACAGCCTTCGAGGGACTGCAGGGGCTCTTGCGCCCCGGCGGGAGCGAACGTCAGCGCGAGGCCGGCGGCCACAAGCCCTCGCAGGGCAAGGGAGGCTTTAGCGGGCGAGCCCGGGGAAACTTTCGACATACTGGATCTTAAAATCCGGAAAGCTGTCCACAATCTGTATTTTGAAATCCGGGAAGCTTTCCACGATCTGCCATTTGCCGACGGAATCCGGAAAGGCGTTGACCCTCAACACCTTCAGGTCCGGAAAGGCCGTCACCACCTTCACCTGATAATCCGGAAAGCTCGTGACGAACTGGATCTTTCCGTAGACCCTCGCGATCGCCGAGGAGGAGAGGGGATTCTTCGCGGAAAGTGGCAAGGCGAGAAAAAGGGCGGAGACAAGGAGAAGCAGGGCGAGATCGCGGGAAGTGAGTCGGTTCATGGCGGAGGGACGGATGACCCGGTCTCGTCATTCAAGCAAACCGAAAAGATCCCCCGGACGCTCCCACTCCATCTCGACCAATCCGCCCCGGCACCCGAAAGGGTGAGGCACAACGATTGACGCGATCCGCTCCGGCCGGTATCCTGGGGCAGTTCCCCTCTTCAACCCGGGGAACCTCCTTACCATGAAAAAACTCTGGATGACGAAGGTCGGGCTCGCGGCGCTGCTGCTGGCGGGCGTGGTGGAAGCAGGCGCGGACGATCTCGTCGCACGTATCGGTTTCATCGGCTCCATTTACAACAACCGCGAACGCCAGGCGCTCACCGGCACGGTCGGCGGAACGGGCGAGTATGGGAAGCTCAATCTCGAAGTCGCCCTGCGCGGCACGATGACGAGCGAGGTGGGCACCCGCGTCCCGGAAAAGCGGCTCACCGGCGAGTACCCGGTCGAGATCGTCCTGAAGGTCAGCAAGTCGGGTGTCAGCGCCTCCGATTCCTTCACGACCAATGTCACGGTCCGGCGCCGCGCCATCATCTTCGGCGAATACGGTTCGGTGAAGCTGGTGCGCGCCATCAATCCGCGGAAAATGGGACGCCAGCCGATCCGAGGTTCGGGGATTCTCAAATACAACTTCTGAGGAACCCGCCTCCAAGCTCCTCCCCGACAACGGGTCGGGGAGTGGAGCATAGCGGATTCGAACCGCTGACCCCTTGCATGCCATGCAAGTGCTCTACCAACTGAGCTAATGCCCCGTTTCCGGAGTCCCTTTCGGGACGGGCGGGGACTTTGCTACAGAATCCCCGGATAGGCAAACGGAAAATCAGAGGAAACGGAGGATCGGAAGTCCTCAAGCTTCCCCGCGCCCCAGACTCCAATCCAGCGTCAAGCCCATCCCGTAGGGCAGGGGCACGACGGGTCCCTCGACGGTGACGTGCGGCGCGGTCGTCGACGGGGTTCGTGCGAGGGTGAAGGTCTCCTTGGACGCGGGGAATCCATAGAAGGCGGGGCCGTTCGTGCAAAGGAATCGTTCGAAAGCGTCCCGACCAGCCTCGGATCCGAGAACGGCGCCGGCTTCCTCGAAGGCCATCGCGTAGAGCTGGGGGGCACAGCCTCCGGTGTAGCAGCCGGCGGCGCAGCCGCACTCGGTCGCCTTGGTGGTGTGCGGGGCGCTGTCGGTGCCGGCGAAAAAGCGCGTCTGACCGGGTGAAAGCACGGCCGCGCGCAGGGCGGCGCGGTCGGCTTCGAACTTCACGAGGGGCAGACAGTAGAGGTGATACTTCAAGCCCTGCACGAGGTGACCGACGGTGTAGAGAAGATGCTGCGGCGTGATCGTCGCTCCGACCTTGTCCCCGGCGGATGAGACGAATCGTGCCGCGGCGGCGGTAGTGATGTGCTCGCAGACGATGCGCAGACGCGGATGGGCCTCGCGGAGCCTCGGCATCGTTTCGGAGTAAAAAACCGACTCGGCCGTTTGTTTTTCATCAAAATAGGCCGGTCCGGCGAGGGCGTGTTGTTCGCCGTGGATACAGAGGACGATGCCGTGATCCTCCATGGCGCGGAGGACGTCGCCCCCGATCCATTCGGCCATGGGCACGCCGTGCTCGGAGTTCGTCGTGCCGTGGGGAGGGTAATACTTGCAGGCTTGGAGAAGTCCTGACGCCGCGCCCCCGGAGATCATGGCCGCGGTCGTGTCGCGGGTGAGGTAGAGGGGCACGATGAGTTGTTCGAAGGCATCCGCCCCGGCCGCGAGGAGGTCGGTCCGGTAAGCCTCGATCGACCAAGCCGTCTCCGTCTTTGGCCCCGAGACCGCGGCGACCGGGGGCTTCGTGTTCGGCATGGCCAGCGCTCCGGCGCAGCCCATCGTGCGGTGGTCGGCGACGTAGCGGGTGACGTTCGTGCCCTGACGGAAATGGGTGTGCAGGTCGAACCACTTCGGGAGCGTCAGGCGCATGGCGGCAAGGGAGAGGGAAGGATCAGAGGGTCTTGATCTTCAGATTGCGGAAGCGGTAGGTCTGGCCCTTCTCACCGTGGTGCTGGATGCCGAGGTGGCCCTTGGCATCGGTGTCATCGGTGTATTCGGTGATGAGCACGCCGTTGAGCTCGATCTTGAGTTGATTGCCCTTGGCGGTGATGCGGACGTGGTTCCAGTCATTCCGCTTGAGGGCGTTCTGGATTTCGGGCTTCTTGAAGTGGGCCTGCGATTCGGCTTCGTGGGCGAGCGCGGCCTCGACCTTGGTGCGTCCTTTCTGGCTGGGCCAGAGCCATTGGTTGCGGCCTTCGTCGTAGAGGCCGCCCGACCAGCGGCGATCCGAACCGTCGATCTCGCACTGGTAGCCGTAGACCTTGTTCGGCTCGACGTGGCAGCGGAACATGAAACCGGAATTCGCCTGTCCTTCGGGCAGATGCACCTCGCCTTCGAAGATGAAGTCGGAGTATTGAGCCTCGGTCACGAGGAAAAATTTCTTGTCCGCGGTGAGGTGGATTTCATCGCCGACGATCTCGGCCTTGCCCCATTCGTAGGGGTTTTTCCAACCGGCGAGATCCTTGCCATTGAAGAGCGGAGTGAATCCTTCTTCGGCGGCATGGAGGACGAAGGGGAGGACGGCGGCGGCCAAAGCCGCAACAGCGAGACGGGGGTGTTTCATCCCGGGAGAATGATGGCGGAAAACGCCGCTTGCAAGGCCGAAAGCAGGGATCGGTCGGGGCTCAAGGGGCCCGGTATTCGCCCTCCCAGATGGGACCGTGGTCGATGCCACGCTCGTCGCGGTAGAGGCTGAAGCCTGATTCCATCGTCTTCAGGAATTCGGCAAAGGCCGCGTCGTCGCGGTGGAAGGTGGAGGTCTCGGGTCGCTCGAGGAGCCCGGCTTTCCTCAGGGCGTGATGGAGCTGGATGAGATTGTCGCCGAACATCGCGAGGCGCCGACGCTGGGGCTCGGTCTCGCAGTGGGATTGGGTGGCGAGGTAACGACGCTCCATCTCCGGGAAAAAAGGCGCGTAGATCGCGCGCATCACCGCTGCGTTGATCTCGTACTGACTACCCTTGTAGACGGGCGACTCGGCTTCCTTGTGGAGGCGCATTCGCTCGTCGAGGGCGTCGTAGAGCCCGCGCATCTCGGGCCAGCCGGGGCCGTAGGCGAGCGACAGCCATTCGTCGAGCGTGGCGGAGAGATCGAGTCCGGGATTCCAGAGTTGCTTCGCGATGAGGTAATTGACCGGCGCGTTCACTCCCCATGCGGTCGTACCGACCATGCGGGCGCCCCAGGCCCGGTTCGCGGCGGCGGCAGGCAGTTCTCGTTTCAGGATTTCGAGCGAGACCGGCAAGGGTGCGCCGTGGTAGCCGCGCATCCAGGTCGAGTAGTTGTG
>JALRFZ010000150.1 GCA_023253615.1 Verrucomicrobiales bacterium
AGCCAAGACGATCGACGAACTCATCGCCGACCTCGACGCCGTGCCGGAAAACATCCGCGGCGCGGTCCGCAACAACGGCGGTGGCCACGCGAACCACGCGCTTTTCTGGTCCATCCTCGGCCCGAATGCCGGCGGAGCCCCTCGCGGTGAGCTGGCGGCGGCCATCGACCAGGCTTTCGGCTCGCTCGATGCCTTCAAGGAAGCCTTCAAAACCGCCTCGCTGACCCGTTTCGGCTCGGGCTGGGCCTGGCTCGTGGTGAAAGCCGACGGCAGCCTCGCCGTCACCAGCACGCCGAACCAGGACACCCCGGTGATGGGTGCCGCGGCCGGCTGCGACGGCAGCACCCCGATCCTCGGACTCGATGTCTGGGAGCACGCCTATTACCTGAACTACCAGAACCGCCGTCCGGACTACGTCGAGGCTTTCTGGAACGTGGTGAACTGGGACGCCGTGGCCGAGCGCTACGCCGCCGCCCGCTGAGAACCACCCCGCTCGCACCAGAGCCCTTCTTCCCAGAGAGGCGGTCCGGATTTCGTTTCCGGACCGCCTTTTTTCTCCCCGGAAATCGGGAAACCGGGTCAAAAAGTGGCTTGGCTTCCTTAATTATCTGGTCTTTCGAAGCGATTTCTGATCACACTGGCAACGGAATCGCTTACAGCACTAGCCCTCCACGAAATCGTGGGTTTTTTGGCAAAATATCCTTGAACAACCACTATATCTTGTGCATCTTGAAAACCGGCCAACAAGATATGGTGCTTTTACCAAATTCTTGAAGACCACCCGAATTGCTTGTTTTCATGGTTTTTTGAAGCTTTCGCTCCCCCCCGGCGACCCGACAAATCCCTAGAAATCAGGAGATTCACAAAAGTTAGAGAACCCGTTCATTCCATCCCGTCTTACCCACTGCCCGCACAAATCATGGAAAAGAAATTCACCATCGGAGACCGTACCTTCGTCCTCGATCAGGATAAGGCCGAGGAGGCCTATGCCGCCAAGCGCATCATCAACGGCCGCAAGTCGGAGGCCTTCAATCTTCTCCCCCTGAAATATCAGTGGGCCTACGACCTCTACCGGACGATGAAGGCGAACCACTGGGAGCCCGAGGACATCCAGATGCAGAAGGACATCGAGCAGTGGCAGGGGTCGGAGCTCAGTGAATCCGAGCGCTGGATCATCCGCATGGGGATCGGCTATTTCTCCGCCGCCGAAGGCATCGTGGGCGACAACATCATCCACGTCGTGCGCGAGCTTGTCACCGCGCCGGAGCTGAAGCTCGTCCTCGGCCGCCACGCCCATGAGGAGAACATCCATGCCGACAGCCTCCTTTACATGATCAGCAGCCTCGGCATCAACCCGCACGAGTGCGAGGCGATGTTCGAGCAGATCCCCACGATCAAGCGCAAGAACGAGTTCGTCACCCGCACGTCCCACGAGCTGCGCCGCGACGTCGATCTGACCGACCCGGAGAACAAGAAGCAGCTCGCCCGGAACATCTTCGTCTTCGGCCAGTGCATGGAGGGCACCCAGTTCTACGGTCTCTTCGGCATGATCCTCAGCCTGAAGCGCCAGAACAAATTCCCCGGCATCGGGCAGATGTTCCAATACACCCTGCGCGACGAGTCGAACCACATCGAGGTCTTCCGGAACCTCTTCATGGATCTCGTGAGCGAGAACATGGAGATCTGGACGCCCGAGTTCAAGGAAGAGCTCGTCGAGACGATGAAGGAGGCCGTCGCCCTGGAGAAGGAATTCATCAACGACTGTCTCCCCGTCAGCGCCGTCGGCCTGAACGCCGCCGAGTTCTGCCAGTACATCGATTACATCGCCGACCGCCGCCTCGAGGGCGTCGGGCTGAATCCGCTCAATCCCGGCATCCGCAACCCCTTCCCGTGGCTCGCCGAGACCATGGACATCAAGAAGGAGGCGAACTTCTTCGAGCAGAAGGTCACCGAATACCAGAAGGCCTCGGCCCTCTCCGCCGTCCACGACGACGATCTGTGACCCACCGACACGACAGGGTCGGTTCGCACACCCGACCCTGTCGCGCCGTCTTTTTTCCCGTACCCGATTCAACTTCCGTTCCCCTTCCCCACCCCAATCCGCACCCCGTCCCGACCGCCATGATTACCCGCCATCTCATCGAACAAGATCTCGAGCTGCACCGCACCGCCGCCACGCCCCAGGAGATGAAGCCCCGCTTCAACTGGAGCGACATGGCCTCCAGCCACCCGGCCCCGGCCTCCCGCATCATCGTGCAGGTGGGCGACGAGCAATCCGACTTCAGCATCGCGAAAATCGCCGAGACGGTCGGCCGCGCCGTGACCGATCTCGCCCTCGCCCGCAAGCAGGATGACATTTTCACCGAGAGCAACCGCCAGCTCGTCGCGAACATCGTGCGCACCGTCACGGACATGCTCTCGAACAAGGCGAACACGGAGGAGACCGACGGCACGGTCGTCCTCTCCGCCACCGAGCTGACGTCGATCATCGAGATGGCCTTGGTCCGCCAGAACGCGCACGATGTCGCCAAGAGCCTCCTCATCCGCCGCAAGACGACGGAGAACGCGCGGCGTGACTCGCGTGGTGCGAGCACCGAGAAGCCGCTTTGCCGCGTCATCCGCCGCAATGGCGAGGTCGTCGCGTGGGATTCGAACAAGATCGAGATCGCGGTGCGCAGCTCCTTCCTCTCGCTGGGCATGGACTCGTCGCCGGCGAAGGAGATCTCCACCGCGCTGACCGACCGCATCGCCCGGAGCGGACAGGAATTCATCCGCATCGAGGATCTCCAGGACCGCGTCCAGGAAGAGCTGATGCGCCAGGGCCACTACAAGGTGGCGGAGTCCTACATTCTTTACCGCGCCCACCGCGCCCAGCTCCGTCTGCAGGAGGAGGAGGCCCAGGTCCGCTATGATGACTCCGCGCAGGAGTCGATGATCGTGGTGAAGCGCGCCGACGGATCGAGCGATCTCTGGGACGGCACCGACCTCCGCCGCCGCATCGAGTTCGCCATGCCGGGCCTCGACCTCTGTCTCTCGCCCGACCAGATCGAGCACGAGCTGCGCCGCGCGTTCTTCAACGAAATGACGGAGGCGGACCTTCGCAAGACCGTCATCCTCAATTCGAAGACCCTGATCGAGCGCGACGGCGATTTCGCCCGCTTCTCCGCCCGCATCCTCCTCACCTACATCTACGAGGAAGTGCTCGACTGGAGCATCTCGCGCGACGGGGTGGGCCGGCTCGCCGAATTCCACCGCCGCGCCTTCAAGGCGAATCTCGTCCGCGGCGTGGAGATCGAGCGCCTCTCGCCGAAGCTCCTCGAATACAATCTCGACCGCCTCGCCGACGCGATCAATCCGACCTCGGATCTCGACTTCGACTTCCTCGGCATCCAGACCCTCTACGACCGTTACCTCATCATCGACAAGACGGGCGAGACGCACAAACGCATCGAGGCACCCCAGCTTTTCTGGATGCGCGTCGCCATGGGCCTGATGATCGGCGAGAAAGAGGACCGCGAGAGCAAGGTGATCGATCTCTACCGCCTCTACGCGAGCCGCCGTTTCTGCTCCTCCACCCCGACGCTTTTCAACTCGGGCACGCTCCACAGCCAGCTTTCCTCCTGCTATCTCTACAAGGTCGATGACAGCATCGAATCCATCATGCAGCGCGGCATCGCCGAGAACGCCTATCTCTCGAAGTGGGCCGGTGGACTCGGCGGCTCGTGGACGGCGGTGCGCGGCACCGGCGGCTACATCAAGGGCACCAACGGGGAAAGTCAGGGCGTCATCCCCTTCCTCAAACTCCACAACGATCAGCTCATCGCCGTTAATCAGGGAGGCAAACGCCGCGGCTCCGGCTGCGCCTACCTCGAGACGTGGCACAACGACATCACCGACTTCCTCGAGCTGCGCCGCAACACCGGCGACGAGCGCCGCCGTGCGCACGACATGAACACGGCGAACTGGATCCCCGACCTCTTCATGCAGCGCATGGAGGCCCGGGAAAACTGGACCCTCTTCCGCTCGAACGAAGTCCCCGACCTGCACGAACTCTACGGCCGCGCCTTCACCGAGCGCTACCTCGCCTACGAGGCCGATGCCAGGGCCGGCAAGATCTTCGGCCGCGAAGTGCCTGCGATCGAGCTCTGGAAACAGATGCTGAAGATGATCTTCGAAACGGGCCACCCGTGGATCACCTTCAAGGATCCCTGCAACGTGCGCAGCCCCCAGGATCACGTCGGCGTGATCCACAGCTCGAACCTCTGCACCGAGATCACCCTCAACACCTCCGCCGACGAGACGGCGGTGTGCAACCTCGGCTCCATCGTCCTCAACACCCACATCAAGGCCGACGGATCGCTCGACCTCGAGAAGCTGCGTGAAACGGTGCGGGTCGCGGTGCGCGCCCTCGACAACGTCATCGACATCAACTACTACCCGACCGAGCCGGCGAAAAACGCCAACAGCCGCCACCGTCCCGTGGGACTCGGCGTGATGGGCGTGCAGGACGCCCTCTACCTGAAGGACATCTCCTTCGCGAGCGATGCGGCGGTCGAGTTCAACGACGAGTTCATGGAGGCGATCGCTTACTTCGCCTACGAGGCCTCCAGCGATCTCGCCGCGGAGCGCGGCAGCTACTCGACCTTCGAGGGATCGAAGTGGAGCCGCGGCCTTCTCCCGCCCGACACCCTCGACCTCCTCGAGGAAGAGCGGGGGGAATCCATCGACGTCCCCCGCGGCGGGCGCATGGACTGGACCTCGCTCCGCGAGAAAATCCAGCGCCAGGGCATGCGCAACAGCAACGTCCTCGCGATCGCCCCGACCGCGACGATCTCGAACATCATGGGCAGCTCGCCCTGCATCGAGCCGACCTTCAAGAACCTCTTCGTGAAGGGCAACCTCTCGGGCGACTTCATCGTCCTCAACACCTACCTCGTCCGCGATCTGAAGGCTCTCGGACTGTGGGGCGAGGAAATGGTCGAGCGCCTCAAGTACTATGACGGCGAGCTCGCCGACATCGAGGAGATCCCCGCCCGTCTCAAGGAGAAATACGCGACCGCCTTCGCGATCCACCACGAGTGGTTCGTCGAGGCCGCGGCCCGCCGCCAGAAGTGGATCGACCAATCGCAGTCGGTGAACCTCTTCCTCGCCACGCCCGATCTCAAGACGCTCTCGCACATGTATCGCGCGGCCTGGCACAAGGGCCTCAAGACGACCTACTACTTGCGTACCCAGCAGGCCTCGAACATCGAGAAGGCCTCGATCAAGGTGAACAAGGAAGTCCGGATCTATGCGACCGAGACGACCCGGGAATACACCGAGGCCGAAAAGCAGGCCTGCACGCTCGAGGCGCTCCTCAACGGGGGGGAATGCGAGGCCTGCCAGTAAGGCGGAAAACTCCAACCTTCTTCGCGAAAAGGCGGTCCGGATGGGCCGCCTTTTTTCGTTTTCACCACGGCTCGTTCCGATCGTCAAAACTTCGTCTCGGGCGCGGGGTTGAGCCAACGATGCGATCCCGCCCCTTCCCCGTTGCTCTCGTTCTCCTCGCCCTCTCCCTGCCGGGATTGACCTCGGGAAAACCCAACTTCGTCATCATTGTCGCCGACGATCTCGGATACGCCGAGGTTTCCTTTCACACCCCGCACAACGCACACGTCCAGACCCCGCATCTCGACGCCATCGCCGCCGCAGGCGTTGTCTGCCGACAGGGTTATGTGAGCGGCAACGTCTGTTCGCCCACCCGTGCCGGACTCATGACCGGCCGCTACCAGCAGCGCCTCGGCCTCTACACCGGCGGCGAAGCCGGCTCGGGGCTGCCCCTTTCGGAGACGATCCTGCCCGGCTTTCTCAAACCAGCCGGTTATGTCACCGGACAATTCGGCAAGTGGCACCTCGGCCCCACCCCGGAATGGAGTCCGGCCCATCGCGGCTTCGATGAAGTCTACGGCTTCCTCGGCCGGGGTGCCCATGACTACTTCAAGCTCGATGATCCGGAGGACCCGATCTACCGGGGCCTCGAAGTCGTGAAGGATTCCGGCTATCTCACCGACCGGCTCGGCGAGGAAACCGCTGCTTTTGTCCGGAAACACGCGGGCAGGCCCTTCTTCGCCTACCTCGCCTTCAATGCCGTCCATTCCCCGATGCAGGCACCGGAGGACGAGATCGCCAAATTCAACACCGGGGATCCCATTCTCGACACCCGGCTCGCCATGGGCAAACGACTCGACGACGCCGTCGGTAAAGTCGTCGCCGCGTTGAAGGAAACCGGGGCGTGGGAAAACACCCTGCTCTTTTTCTTCAGTGACAACGGCGGGCCACTCGCCCAATCAGCCGACAACACGCCGCTGCGTGGTGGCAAACATACCGACTACGAGGGCGGTGTGCGCACTCCCTTCCTCGTGGTCTGGCCGAACCGGCTTCAACCCGGCTTCACCGACGCGGTGGTGAGTTCGCTCGATGTGCTGCCCACCGTCCTCGCCGCCGCCGGGATCGGAACACCGGAGGATCGGCGCCCCGATGGAATCGATTTGCTTCCGGTCTTGAGTGGCGCACGGCCCACCCAACCGAGAAATCTTTACTGGTCGTCGGCCTCGGAGGGCGGATGGGCCGTGCGATCGGGTGATTGGAAGCTTGTCGCCGATCGCAAAGGAGGCGGACTCTTCGACCTCGCGAAAGATCCGGGCGAAAGCACCGATCTTTCGGAAGCCCATCCCGATCAGGTCACGCGCCTCACCGACCTCCATCAGGCGTGGCTCGCGGAGATGGCCGAGCCGGTAAAGGCAGGGGCGAAGCAGGGGATATCGGAACCGCCCCACTCGAAACGCGATCGGAAGAAAAAGAAGAAAGAAAAACGCGGCGATCAGGCTTGGTCTTTCCCGGGCACGATCCACGGTCCCTCACAAAGCCACCAGCACCGAGAGCCGCAGTCGATAGGCGCCCTGGGCACGGAGCGAGCCGCGCTTCGAAGCCTCGGGGAGGAGCTTGTGGATGGAGATGCTGTAGGATTTGGGAATCCCGACGATCCCCTCGGGGAATTCGTTCTCGGGAATCACGACGTAGGTCGGGTCGGCCACGGTATTGATCCGGACGGTCTTCGGCTCCTGGTTGCCTGCCTCGAGACGGAGCAGGATCCCGGCATTGCCGCGGACTTTCCGCAAGCCCTTCGATTTTGATTCCTTCTCCGGCAACGGCCTCGGAATGCCGGGGCCCGCATACCGCCGCGTGTCCGAGACCACTTCGAGGAAGGTGATGGTGAGCCCGCCATCGACCTTCCACGAATCGCCCACCTTCAGGACGGGACCCCGGTTCGACGGCACCGGAGGGGAGACGGCATCGACGCGGCGGGCCGGGAGGAGGAGGACGGCGGCGAGAAGAAGGAGGAGCGGGAGGGGACGCGAGAGCAAGGGGGTGTTCATGCCCATTCTTGCCGCGGAATCAGAAGGCGTGACACCTTATTGGTCCAATTCGAACTTTCTCGCGCACTGGATGAGCTCGACCGGATCGTCGATGCAGAAATCGGGCCCCTCCGTTTCCATGGCCTCGCGGCCGTTGGCCCCCCAGCAGACCGCGATGGCGCTGACGTGGGCCTTGCGCGCCGCCTCCATGTCGCGGGTCTCGTCGCCGACATACATCGTCAGCGAAGGGGCGATGCCCGTCTTCTTCAGGACGTTGCCGATGCGATGGGTCTTGCCGAAGAGACTGACGCCGGCCTCGATGAAGAGGAAACACTCGAGCAGGCCGAAGCGCTTCAACACGGTGCGCACGTTGTCCGCGGAATTCGAGGTGATGACCCCGAGACGGAAGCCCTCGGCATGGAGTGAGAGGATCATCTCCCGGGTGCCGCGGATCATGTCCACCGTGTCCATCCGCTGGTGGAGGAGCTTGCGGATGTGGGCGCCCAGTTTCACGACCATCAGGCCCGAGATCTCGAGATGATCGAGCAGCGCGCGGGTGTTGAGCTTGCGCAACTCCTGCACTTCGGCAGGCGTCACCGATCGCAGGCCGTAGCCGGCGGCGAGCTCGTTGTAGATCGCGATACCGGTCTCGATCGTGTTCGCGAGCGTGCCGTCGAAGTCGAAAATCAAGAGGGGTTTGGCGTTTGCGGACATGGGGAGGCACACTTTCCGGGGGGAATCGCGAATGGCAAGCGCTCAATCGGGGCGGGCGCGGGCGGCGGAGCCTCCGATTCCCCGCGGGAGGGACAGGTTGTTCTTTACATCCGGAAGGGATTCCGTTTTGCTCTTCCCTCTCACGACTTTCACAAGACAAATCCCCGAATCTCCTTTTCCTTCCAGCCCCATGAAAAACACCGTCATCGCCCTCCTCGTCGCCATTTTCCTCGTCTGCACGGCGAATCTCCTCGTGGGCCTGGGCCTCTTCGGGACGGCGGCGGGCGGCACGGGATCGGGCCATGAATACCAGGTCCTCAACGCCCAGCAGATGGACAAGATCGGCTTCCTCTCGGTGGCGACGGAAGAGGGCATCGCGGTCTCCGAGGATGGCGAGATCAATTTCCCCAAGGAGATGGTCGACAAGATCTCGAAGGTGAACCTGCTCCCCCGCACCATCCTCGAGGTGGAAAAGGACGGCGGCTGGGAATTCATCGCGGTGACGAACGACAACCACTACCTCTTCAAGCGTTCGAAGTGACCGCGGGGAAATTCTCCGACCAGCTCCGCCATGTCTCCGACTCTCCCTCCCCCACAGATCCGTTGGGTGATGTGGGCCGCTCTGACCGGCTCGATCTTTTTCTATTTCGCCCTGCTCCGCCTCGGTATCGTCACCGCGCCGGAGCCGGACGTCGAAAAGCCCGCCTCGGACGGCAGCCTCTCCCTCGCGACGATCCTGATGGCGCTCGGTTTCGCGAATGCCGTGGCGAGCATGGCGGTCCGCATGATCGTGAAAAACGTCCGAGACCAGCAGGGCCGCCGCGTCACACCGAAGTGGATCTTTCCCGCCTTCGTCGTCGCGCTCGCGCTGGCGGAATCGCCCGCGGTGTTTGGCTTCGTCCTCGGGCTCCAGGGGGAGGACCCGAAAGCGACGCTGCTCCTCTTCGGTGTCTCGCTCCTGGCGATGCTCGCGAACAATCCCGCCTCCTTTTTCGCCAAGGCGGGCGACGAGGACTGATACCCGGCTCAGTAGTTGAGCGGGTGCAGCGCCTTCGGCACGAACTGGCCGTTCCGCCGGATCAATTGCCCGTCGAAACGGATCTCGCCCCCGCCGTACTCAGGACGCTGGATGTTCACGAGATCCCAATGCACGGAGCTGCGGTTGGTGTTGTCGGCCA
>JALRFZ010000173.1 GCA_023253615.1 Verrucomicrobiales bacterium
CACCATCCTCGGCATGCAGGGCACCCGCGACTACGCCGCGACCGGGCGCGGCAGCATCAAGGTGCGCGGCCGGGCCGAGATCGCCGAAGACGCGAAAGGCCGCGAGCAGATCATCATCACCGAGATCCCCTACGCGGTGAACCGTGCCCGCCTCGTCGAGCGCATCGCGGAGTTGGCGAACGAGAAGATCATTCCCGAGATCAGCGCGGTCCGCGACGAGTCCGATGAAAACACCCGCGTCGTCGTCGATCTCAAGCGCGACGCGCGCGCCCAGGTCGTGCTGAACAACCTCTACAAGTTCACCGCGCTTTCCTCGACCTTCTCGGTCAACATGCTGGCGATCGACCAGCGCCGGCCGAAGTTGCTGAATCTCAAGGACGCGATCAACTGCTACATCGAGCACCGCCGCGAGGTCATCCTGCGCCGCACCCGTTACTTGCTCGGAAAGGCGGAGGAACAGGCTGAGAAACTCGAAGCCTACCTCCTTGCCCTCGGCAATCTGGATGATTTCATCAAGATGATCCGCGACTCGAAGACGCGGGACGAGGCGAGGGCGAAGATCAAGGCCTACTCCTTCACCACTGAGGCCGCCGAGGCGCTCGGCATCCTCCTCCGCGGACAGGAGAGTCTCAAGATCCGTCCCGGTCACTACGTGTTGACCGACAAACAGGTCGATCACATCCTCGAACTGCGCCTCTACCAGCTCGTCGGGCTCGAGCGCGACAAGATCAAGGCCGACTACGAGGCCCTTCTCGCGACGATCAAGGATCTCCTCGACATTCTCGCCCGCGAAGAGCGCGTCCTCCAGATCATCAAGGACGAACTCCAGGAGGTGAAGGCCAAGCACGGAACCCCTCGCCGCACCGACTTCGGCGCCGCCGAGGAAGGCGAGATCGCCAACGTCGACCTCATCGCGAACGACTCGAACCTCATCACCATCACCCACCGCGGTTACATCAAGCGCACCCCGGCCGTCGAGTTCCGCACCCAGGCGCGCGGTGGCAAGGGCTTGAAGGGCATGGAGACGCGCGAGGCCGTCGACAAGGACGACGAGAATGATTTCGTCGAGCACCTCTTCGCCGCGACCGCGCACGATTACCTGATGTTCTTCACCGACACCGGGCGCGTCTACGTCGAGCGGGTTTACCAGATCCCCGAGGGCAGCCGCACTTCGAAGGGGCGCTCGATCAAGAACCTGCTCAATCTGCGTCCCGAGGAAAAGATCGCCTCCGTCCTCCGCATCGAGGCGCACGGACGCGAGGACAAGGACGCCACCTTCGTCGACACGCTTTTTGTCCTCTTCGCCACCCGCAGTGGCAAGGTGAAGAAGACCAAGCTCTCCGACTTCCGCAACTACCGGAAGGATGGCATCATCGCCATCCGCATCGAGGAGGGCAACGAGCTCACCCACGTCGTCCTCACCGACGGCACGAACGACATCTCCATGGTCACCAACCGCGGCTACGCGGTGCGCTGCAACGAGAACACGATCCGCCCGATGGGGCGTGGCTCCGCCGGCGTCGCAGGGATCCGGCCGCGCCCTGGCGATTACCTGGTGGGCCTCACCGTCGTCGATGACAGCAATCATTTCCTCGTCGTCAGCGAGCGCGGCCTCGGCAAACGCACGCCCTTCAGCGATTACCCCACCAAGGGCCGCGGCGGCAAGGGCGTCATCACCATGCGCGTCACCGAGAAGACCGGACTCGTCACCGCCGGCCTCCGCGTCGGCGACGGAGACGACATCATGCTGATGACCAACACCGGCCAGTCCGTCCGCATCCGGGTCTCCGACATCCGCATCACCGGCCGCAACGCCTCCGGCGTGAAGTTGATGAACCTCAAGGATGGCGAAACGATCCAGGACATCGCCCTCGTCGTCCGCGACGGAGACGAGGATGACGACACCGAGATCGCAGCCCTCCCCGAAACCGATCCCTCCGAAATCGAAGAGGAAATCATCGACGAAATCGAGGAGGAGGATGACGAGGATGACCTCGTCGATGACGAGGGGGATGAGGAAGAGGAGAAGTGATCGGTCATTTCGGTGATCGGTAATCAGTATTCGGTAAACTGTGAGTGATGCCTTTCTGATTGCTTGTCCCATCGACTTAATCACCCACCGAAGCATCTCCGCATCCCGTCCCTGTTGAATACCGATCACCGATTACTGATCACATTTCCACCCGTGACCCATCTCCCCATGACCCCCGACTCCACCACCTTCCTCTACGAACTCCTCAACACCCCCAGCCCGACCGGCTTCGAGGTCCGCGGGCAGCGGGTCTGGGCGAAGCGCTGCCGTGAATTCGCCGACTCGGTCGAGAGCGATGCTTATGGCAACGCCTGGGCCACGGTGAAAGGCTCCGATCCGGACGCGCCGCGCATCATGATCGAGGCGCATGCGGACGAGATCGGATTCATCGTCAAATACATCGCCGACGACGGCTTCCTCCGCGTCGACCGCATCGGTGGATCGGACTGGGCCAACGCGCGGGGACGACGCCTTACCGTCTTCGGCGATCAGGGCGAGGTTCTGGGAATCATCGGCAACACCGCGATCCACATCCGCGACCGCAAGGACGGTGAAAAGGCTCCCGAGGTACACGAACTCTTTGTCGACATCGGAGCCTCGAGCGCGGCCGAGGTCGCGGAGATGGGCATCCGCGTCGGACATCCGGCCGTCTACGCCGACGGTGCGGTGCCCTTCGGCAAGAACCGCATCGTGGGACGGGCCCTCGACAACCGCATCGGCGGTTTCATCATTTCCGAAGTGATCCGGCGTCTCGCCGAATCCGAGAGCCGCCCGGCCGCGACCTGCCTCGCCCTCAATGCGGTGCAGGAGGAGATCGGCGGCCACGGCGCGACGATGGCGGCCTACCACCTGAAACCCGATCTCTGCCTCGTCCTCGACGTCACCCACGCGACCGACAGTCCTGACATCAAACACCAGCAGCACGGAAAAGTGACTCTGGGCGGAGGCCCCTCGATCACCCACGGCACCGCGAATCATCCTGTGATGGTGCAGCGTCTCATCGAATTGGCCGCCGAGCGTGGCATCCCGCTTCAGCATGAGGCTTCCTCGCGCTACACCGGCACTGACACCGACTCCATCTTCACCGTCCGCGGCGGCATTCCCTGCGCCCTCATTTCCCTGCCGCTGCGCTACATGCACAGCATCGTGGAAATGGCGGACTTCGGGGATGTGGAGAATGTGATCCGTCTGATGACGGCGTTCGTGCAATCCGTGAAAGCCGGAGAAAGATTCGCCGTGGAGATTTGAAGATCATCGGGCGGCTTCCGTTTCGATGGATGATTTGTCACCCCTCGAACGCCGCCTCGACCAACAAGGCCGCCAAGGTTTGGGTCGCTTCATCGAGGGCGGCGTTCGCCCTCTTCAGTGCGGCGGCGTCGTGGGTCCCGGACTCCAGCAACTCGCGCACGCGCCCGGCAGCGTTTGTGATCGCGGCACGCTCTTCTTCGTCGAGACGGTCGCCCACCAACCCGAGGGCTCCGGCCACGGCGGGCAGGAGCTCTTCGCTCTTGAATTTGGCTTCGGTCCAGACGCGCTCATTCATGTCGTCGAAGGCGTAGTCGATCGATTCGCTGATCATGCGTTCGACGGCTTCGTCCTCGACATCGACGGCGGCGTCGCGGATCTCGAGGACGTGGTCCTCGCCGGTGGTCGTGTCGCGGGCGAGGACCTCGAGGATGCCGTTGCGGTTGATCGCGAACTGCACGCCGACGCGGGCGCTGCCCTTCGGTCCTGGAGTGAAGGGAACGGTGACTTCGCCGAGGAGCCAGTTGTCCTTCGCCAGTTCGCGCTCGCCTTGCAGCACGCGGATGGCCATGGAGGACTGGCCGTCGACGGCGTTGGTGAAAAGTTCGCCGGCCTTCACGGGAATGGTGGAATTCCGCGGGATGATCACGTTCATGAGCCCGCCGAAGGTCTCGATGCCGAGGGAGAGCGGGGTGACGTCGACGAGGAGGATCTGCCTGACACGACCACACAACAGTCCGGCCTGGATCGCGGCACCGAGGGCGACGGCTTCGTCGGGATGCTGGGAAAGGTCGGGCTCGAGTCCGAACCATTCCTTCAACTTCGTCCGCACGAGGGGAATGCGGGTGCTGCCGCCGACGAGGATGAGTTTTTCGACCGCCGACGCTCCTTTCCCGGCGGCTTCGGCGAAGGCGCGGCGACAGATCGGTCCGGTGCGCTCGATGAGGGGCAGCGCGAGCTTCTCGAAACGCTCGCGCGTGACCTCGACCTCGTAGCTCGCCTCGCCGCGGAAAAAGGGAAGCCGCACGACGACGCGTTCCTCGCTGCTGAGGGCTTCCTTGGCTTCGCGCGCCCGTATCCGCAGGGTGGCCTCCTCGGACTCTGACAAAACACCCAAATCCAGTTCCTCCGCGAGGTGTCGGGCGAGGGCGAGATCGAGGTCGTCGCCGCCGAG
>JALRFZ010000219.1 GCA_023253615.1 Verrucomicrobiales bacterium
GAACTATCTATCTCCGACGTCGATTGGTGAGCGGTAAATGGCCTGGCACTGGTGAGCGGGAAATAGCCAGCGGGAAATAGCCTGGCACCGAACTGGGCACCGGACTGACACCAATAGTGACGGCTATTGGCGGAGAGGGCGTCGTCGTCGGGTTGCCTGGGTGGATTTTCCGGGTGCTTTTTTGTGAGCCGCGGCCAAATCTCTTTGACTGGATTCCCTTGCAGACCTGGCGATACCTGTGGAAATTGTGGAATGTTGCGAATTAGGTTCATGGGAGTCGCTGGGCTTTGCATTTGTTTTTTCTCCTGGTCCGCGGTTTGGGGACAGGCGCCGGACGCGGCCGTTTCCCCGCCGGCCGAGGCGGAGTTGCCGGGCTGGACCCTGACTTTCTTTGACGAGTTCGAAGGTGATCGTCTCGATTACCGAAAATGGACGCCGAAGGATCCGTGGGAGGTGGTGCGCAATGACGAACTCCAGGCTTACATCGTAAAGGCCTTCCACGTCTCCGAAGGTATCCTGAAAATCCGCTGCGAGGACATCCCGGCCTTCTACGACGGAGCGAAGCGCGATTATCGATCGGGCATGATGACGACATCGGGCAAGTTCTCCCAAGCCTACGGGCGTTTTGAAATGCGCTGCAAGGTGCCGAAGGGCAAGGGGCTCTGGCCCGCCTTCTGGATGCTGCCCGAGCCGCCGGCCTGGCCCCCGGAGATCGACATCCTCGAGGTGCTTTGTCATGAGACGGACAAGATCTATCTCTCGAATCATTGGCCGAATCCCGCCGATCCCGAGGGGAACTCGCTCTCTCAGACCGGCGAATTCCAAGGAGTCGATTTCGCCGACGGCTTCCATACCATCGCGGTCGAGTGGGAGCCTGGCGAGATCCGCTGGTATGTCGACGGAGTGCAGCGACATCGCTCGGATCAGTCAGTGCCGGATGCGCCCATGTTTCTGCTCGTAAATCTCGCCCTCGGTGGCGATTGGGCCGGCGAACCCGACGAAACGACGAGATTCCCGGCGGATTTCGAGATCGATTATGTCCGGGCTTGGAGGAAATCTGAATGATCAGGTTTTTTAAAATTTCTGTAAAAACTGATTGAAACTTATGGTTTTTAGGCAAGGTTATTAAAAATCAGATCAAGCCATTCATCTCGGCACCTGAATTTTTAAAAACAACCAGCCTAAAACACATGAAAAAATCAGTTATTGCGTTCACCATGGCGATCCTCGCCGCCGGAGTGGTTTCGGCGGGTGACTTCGGCGGAAAGCAGCTCGCACCCCTGGCCCCTCCGGTCTGTGACGATTGTCTTTCCTATGACTTCATCGATCTCGAATACGGGGTTCTTGATTTCGGCAACGACTTCTCCGACGAGGGTGACCTTTACGGGATCGGGTTCTCGAAGTCGATCGGATCGAATTTCTTCTTCACCGGCGGCTACGCGAACGGTGGATACGATTATGATTGGGCGACGGAGATCCTCGATGTCAGCACCCATCGTTACCGTCTCGGCCTGGGTGCCCGTGTCAGCCTCGCCAAGTGTGTCGATCTCACCATCGAAGGTGGTGCCGAACACACCGACACGGAGTACGAGCACAGCCCGCACCTCGACCACGACTCGTGGGCATACTATGTCGGCCCCGGCATCCGTGCCCGCGCCGGCCGCCTCGAAGTCTTCGCGAAGGCTCTCTTCGTGAGCCGCGAGGGCGACCTCAGCCAGCAGTATCTCTCGATGATGACGACCGATCACCTCGGTGTCGATGAAGACGGCTGGATCTTCAATCCCGGCCTCATCTTCCACGTGACCGACCACCTCGGTCTCAAGCTGGCGGGTGAGTTCGGGGAAAACGACAACCTCGTCACCGGGGGTGTCCGTTTCGAATTCTGATCCACCCTGAACCGTTCCGTTTTTGGAGAAAGGCCGGGCACCTCGTTGCCCGGCCTTTTTGCGTTCCGCCCCGGGGAGCGCCGTCGTTTGCGTGACTTGCGTTTTTCACGCGAATCGGCGAAATTCCGCGCCATGAACCGTCACCTCGCCGCCGCCGTCCTGCTCTTGTCCCTCACCGCACCGCTCCCGGCCCGGACCTGGAAGCAGGCCGCGTCGGGAAAAACGATCGAAGCCGACCTGGTCAAGGTCGAGGCCGGCAAGGTGCATTTGAAGATGGCCGACGGGCGGACCGGAGTGGTGGAAATCCTATCGCTGAGCCTGGAAGATCAGGAGTTCCTCGCCTCCGTCGAAAAGGGTGGGGGAGCCGTCTCTGCCGCTGCCACCGGTGGCTGGCCCGCCTTCCGCGGCCCGAACGCCGATGGTATTTCTCCCGACACCGGTCTCCTCGAGGAGTGGCCCTCGTCCGGACCTGAGAAGGTATGGACCTTTGAAAACGCCGGGATGGGCTACTCGGGCTTCAGTGTGGTGGAAGGCAAACTTTACACGATGGGGACGCGTGACGAGGACGTCACTGTTGTTGCCGTGGATGTCGCGACCGGCAAGGAAGTGTGGGCCCAGGCGATTTCGAAGGATAACAAGGAAGGGTATGCTTCGGGCTGGGGGCATGGCCCCCGCAGCACCCCGACCTATTCGGAAGGGCACGTCTATGCGCTCGACCCCAAGGGCGTTCTCGTCTGTCTCGATGCCTCGACCGGCAAGGAAGTCTGGAAGAAGCACTTGGTCGACGACTTCAAGGGCCAGATGGGCGGATGGGGATTCTCCGAGTCTCCGCTCGTCGATGGCGGGAAACTCGTCGTCGCTCCCGGCGGCAAGGAGGCGGGCATCGTCGCGCTCGACAAGAAAACGGGCGACGTGATCTGGAAAGCCACCGAGCTCCAGCCAGGCAAGGCGGAGTATGCGACCATCATCGCCACCGAGATCAACGGCACCCGCCAATACATCAAGCTTTTCGAGAGTCAGCTCGCGAGTGTGTCCGCTGAGACCGGCAAGCTCCTCTGGTCCTCCGGTTGGAGTGGCAAGACGGCCGTCATCCCCACGCCCATCGTCTCGGGCAACGAGGTCTACATCTCCTCCGGCTACGGGGTGGGTTGCAAGCTGGTCCGCATCGACAGCGAAAACAAGGCCACCGATGTCTGGGAAAACACGGTGATGAAGAACCACCACGGCGGCGTGATCAAGGTGGGCGACCATCTCTACGGATTCTCGGATGGCGGCGGATTGATCTGCCAGGATTGGAAGACCGGTGAGATGGTGTGGAACGAGAAAGGCCAATTCTTTTCGAAGGGCTCGGTCCATGTCGCGGATGGTCATCTCTATGCTCTCAACGAAGGTGATGGAACTCTGTCGCTCGTCGAAGTGAGCCCCGACGGATTCAAGCAGAAGGGACAGTTCACGCTCGATCCGCAGAGCCCCAACCGCCATCCCCAAGGCAAGGTCTGGACGCACCCGCTCGTGATCGACGGCAAGCTCTATCTCCGCGACCAGGAGTTCATCGTCGCTTACAACGTGAAGGGCTGATCGAGCCAGCGGCCTGAGAGGGATGGCTGATCGACCCGACCCTCTTGGATCCCCTCCGGGATGGAAGAATCGCACGAGTTTCCCCCGGAGGATGGAGCCGGTTTTCCGGCATCTCCCGTGTCGCCGCCGTCCTTGCCGGTGCCGCGCCGGGCTGCCTGGTGGGCGTGGCCGGTCATCGCGCTGTGCCTGGTGCCGTATGATTTGGTGCTGGAGCGTTTTGATTCCGGGGTACTGGGGTCCGGGGATACCGTGCCCGTCCCCGTGGTGGTGGATGAATCAGCCGATCTCGCCTTGTTGAAGGTGCAGGCCCAGATCGTGATTGCCTCGGCCAGACTCGATCCGGCGGCCGCCGACAAGGCGATTGACGATCTCGCCACGCTGGCGAAGGGCGATCGGGCGTTGGCGGCGCTGGCCTTGTTGGAGTGTTTTATCCAACCCGACTCGGGACGTGCCGCCGAAACGCTGCGGGAACTCTCCGACGAGGCGCCTGAAGATCTTGAGGATTTGACCCGCGAAGCCGTCGAGGCCGGAGTGGGAGAGGTCGGGCGCGAGGGCCTGCGCGAGCATCTGGGCTGGTTTGCCGATCTCGCACGGGGACCGGGGTTGGCCGCTCCTCCGCTGGAGACATCGATCCGCACCCGTTCGGTCCTCGTATTGGGGATGATCGGCCTGCTCCTCACCGGCGTGGGCTTGGCGATCCTCGGCGGCATGGTGCTCCTGATCCTCCATTTCCGCCGGGTGCAGGACCATCCCGGTGCGAATGCCTTCATCGCTTCGCCTTCGGTCGACGGGGTATTTCTCGAGGTCTTCGCCCTTTATCTCGGCATCATGACGGGATCGGCCCTCGCCGCTGCCTGGCTCGGGGGAGGGATCGGGATCGCCGGGTACGGATTGGCGGTGATCGTGCCACTGCTCTGGCCGTGTCTCCGGGGGGTGTCATGGCGCGATTTCCGGCTCGCCGTGGGCCTGCACCGGGGGCGGGGATTCTGGCGCGAGATCGGGGCTGGCTGCGTGGGGTATCTCGGCGTGCTCGCGATCGCCTCGATCGGGATTGCCCTCACGCTGATGCTTTCCTTTGCGGCGGATCTGATCCAAGGCAACGGAGCCTCGGCGGGGGAAGGGGGCGGCGGCACACCGGCCGGTCCCGAGGTACATCCCGTGGTGGGTTGGATCTACGAGGGTGGTTTCTGGGTGCGGATGGCGTGTTTCGCCCTCGCCGCCGGGTTCGCCCCGGTCTTCGAGGAACTCTTTTTCCGCGGGGCGCTGCAGCGTCATTTCCGGGGGAGCTTGCGCTTCCTGCCTTCGGCTCTTTTCACGGGCCTGATTTTCGCAGCCTTGCACCCGCAGGGATTCTTCGCGATCCCCGCGCTCGCGGGAATAGGCATCGGTTTTTCCCTCCTGCGGGAATGGCGCGATTCCCTGATCGCTCCGATGACGGCGCATGCGATCAACAACGGCTGCCTCGTCGGCATGCTTTGGTGGATGCTTTGAGACCATCGTGTCGGCATCGACCGATGGGATCTGCTCGGCTAAGAATTCCATAAGAGATCTTAATTATAAAAATCTCTTGATTAATCAGCGCGAACATTCTAGTCTCGCTTAACTAGAATAATCATAAATAGCGATTTGTTCTATTTTCCCAGACCGCTGCCTTCTCCGCATTGGAAACCTTCTAGCCGGTAGACCGCCATGTCCTTCTTGTTTCGTAATATTTTTTCTCCTGATGACTCCGAGTTCGAAGGCTCGCCTGAAAACGGCGTGCCCGGTGGATTTTCGAGTCCGGGCGAGGTGCCGCAGGGGAGGGGGAATCTGGAACCCGGAAAAACGACTGTCGAGCGCGGCCAAACCTTCCTCGCCAGCGAGTTGCTGCCCCTCATCCCAACGGCGATCGTGGCCGATTCGGGCATCCCGATGGAAAAGGAGATCCTCGTGCCGGTGCCGGCCGATGGCTCTCTGGATGTGAAGCTCTCGACGCTCTACCAGCTCTGTCCGGAGCTCTTTGCCGCGGAGATCACCCCGTTGAACGACTCGGTCCTGACTTTGCCGCCCCGGGTCGGGGCGACACCGCCAGTAACGGCCCAGAGCAAGGCTCTGGCGGCGAGCGGCATCTTTTTCAAGCCCGAGGCGAATGCGGAGGCAGGGTCCGGCTTCTGGTCGCCGGTGACTCCGGCATCTCCTTCGTCTTCTTCTCCGCCTCCGGGAAAGGGTGTGGCTCCGGCGAACCCGTTCGCGGCCGAGGACATTTCGGCGAAGAACGCGTTTGCAGCCCCGGCGACATCCGGCCCTGCGCCATCGACCATGCTTGGCAAAATGCCGGGAGGGTTTGAATTACCACTGGTCGGCGGAGCTGGCAAAGCCTTCGGAGCAGGCCCGGCCGGGGCGCCGTTGGAGGCGAACGCCGCGGCACCAGCGCCTGGTATGTTTGGATTCGGGGCCGCGCCGACGGCCAAGAGCGAGGGTGAGGTGCCGGCAGCGGGGAACCCTTTCGAGAGCGACAAGGGCTTCGCGACACTCTTCACGAAGCAAGCCGAACACGATGCCTCGATCCCGCCTCCCGGCGGACCTTTTGGTGCGCCCGCGAAAGCACCGGAAATCGAAGGCGTCTGGGGGGCGATGTTCCGCGGCGAGGCGAAAGATTTGTCCGCGGAGCCGGGTCCGGATTTCGAGGGTATCGGCAATCTTCTGAGCCAGACGAAAAAGCCCGCCGAGCCCCAGGGATTGGCGATGCCATCCGCTCCTCCACCTGCCGCTCCGGTGGAAATGACCGCGCCTGCGGCGGGCGGATTTGCCAAGGGATTCAACGCCTACGCTTCCCCGGCCGCGTCGGAAGCCGTTCCGCCCGCCCCGTCGATCGAGGTTGGATGCGCCGCGACGGCTTCGCTCGAGGCGGTCTTTGCGGTCGCGGCGTCGCCTGCCGCCCCTGCTGCGGCAGCTTCCGCGGCAGCTCCGGTCGAGGACGTGTCGGCATCCGGGATCGTCGCCTCGACATCGCCGGAGCCGGTTGTCGAGCCGGTGATGGCGCCCGCCGCAGCGGTGACATCGTCCGCGCCGGCATCGGACGATGAGGATCTCCGCGATCTCGAGATGCGTGCGATTTTCTCGACGAGCGAGCGGTTCAATCTCTCGATGGTCGCCCGCAAGGTCGTGGGGCTTCCCGGCATCAACAGTTGTTCGCTCTCGACTCCGGGCAAGATCGTCCATGCTTCGCGGCGCGACGAGACCCGCCTGGGCAACGAGGCCCGCGAAATGATCGCGACGCTGCGGAGCCTGGCGAAGCTCACCGGCCTGCCCGAGGCGCGGACCTTCACCCTGCAGACCGATCGCGGCATCGTCAGCCTCTTCCTCGAGGGGGATTGCTGCGTGACGGTGAACCAGGAAGCAGCCGCCTTCCCGGCCGGGGTGCGCGAGAAGCTGATCCTCATCGCCCGCAGCATCGGCAAACTCCGCGACTAGCGATCATCCCTCCCCGCAAACGACGACATGGCCCTGGTCCGACACGACAGTCGCGAAGTGCAGTTCAAGATCGTGTATTGCGGTCCCCCCGGCGGAGGAAAAACGACGAACCTCCAATACATCCACCGCCGTCTCGATCCGGGCCTGCGCGGGGATCTCGTCTCCATCGCGACTGAGCGCGACCGCACGATCTGTTTCGACTTTCTGCCCGTCCACGAGACGGAGATCGCGGGTTACCGCACGCGATTCCAACTCTACGCGGTGCCGGGCCAGCGCCTTCTTGCCGAGACGCGGCGCAGCGTCCTCGCAGGGGCTGATGCCGTCGTTTTTGTCGCGGATTCCGCGGCCGGGCGCCTCGGGGAGAATCTCGAAGCCTGGCACGGCTGCCGGGAGGATCTCGCGGCCAATCATCTCGATCCCGACCGCATCCCCTTTGCCTATCAATACAACAAACGCGACCAAGTCGGCGCGATGCGGCCGGAGGATCTCGACGAGGTCTTCGGCGTGCGGGTGCCGTCTTTCCTCGCTTGCGCGGTCTCGGGCTACCAGGTCTTCGCCACGCTCGATTGGGTTACCGGGGGAGTGCTCGCGGGATTTCATGCTTCCCTTGCCGCGTCGAAACGTTGTAAAACCCGGGTGGAGGCAAGGGAGGCCGAAGCCGCGCCGCGCTCGAATCCGCGGGTGGTCGAGGTCCCCGCCCTCTGATCCCTTCATCCGCTTTTGCAGCCCTCCTTTCACGACATGGACAGCAGAGAGATCGAGTCGCCCGCAGAGGCAGACTACACCGCGGCCGTCCCTTTGGAGATCGATGAAGACACGGCGATGCGTGCGGATGACCTGCTGCGCGAATTCGCCGAAGACGCCGGACTCGAGACGGCCCTGATCGTCGATCGGAGCGGTGCCCTTGTCGCCGGCATCTCGGGCGAGGCGGTGACGATCGAAGTGATCTCGGCCCTCGTGGCGGGGGCGAGCGGGGCGATGCGCGCCCTGGTCTCGCGTCTCGGAGAGACGGGCGCGGTCGAGAGCCTGCACCTCGGGGGGAACCGGCTTGTCTATTTGAAGGAGATCGTGAACCGCTTCATCCTCGTGGCGGTCGCCGAAGTCTCGCGGCCAGCGGGGATCGTGCGTCAAAAGGCGCTCGCCATCGATGCGCGACTCGATGATCTGCTGCGCGAGGTGCGGCCTGCCGAGGTGGTGCCGCCTCCCTCGCCGCCGGCCAGATCCCTCCGCGCCATCGCACGCGAGCGGGCGGCCCTGCGCGAAGCCGGTCTCGCCGCCGTCGCGCCGGTGATCGATCCGGTCGCATCCGGGATGTTCGACGAGTCCGACATTCGCGTTGAAGAGCGCGATGCCATCCAGATCGAGGAAATCGACTTGGAGGATTTCCCGGACGAGTTGGCTGTGGAGGAGAGTTTCGAGACCCTCGAGTCGGACGAAGGGATCGAAAGTGATGACGAGGGGATCGAGTTGCCTGTTTCTCCCTTCGAAGTATTCGATGAG
>JALRFZ010000227.1 GCA_023253615.1 Verrucomicrobiales bacterium
CAAAGCCCGCCGCGGCTCCGGCAGATCCCTTTTTGAAAGAGAAGGAGAAGAAGAAGGAGCAGGGTGAAGAAGGGCCTGCGACTCACACCAACGTCGGCGTCGTCGTGCAGTACGTCGATGTGAAGCGCGAGCGCTGGCAGCAGTGGCTCACCGAAAATGATGCGTCGGTTGATGCGACTCCCTTGCGAAAGGAAGTCGAAACCTGGATCACAGCCGGAGACGCGAATCTCGCGGAGAGTTCTCTCGTGATGGGGAAATCGGGGCAGCGGGCGAAGGTTGAGTCGGTGCGGTGGGTGATCCATCCCAGCCAGTTTCTGGAGGACGGAAGCGGACAGCCGTTTCCCGACACGACCGAACCACGCATCGTGGGAACAACGACCGAGGTCGATGCACTGCTCGGTTCCGACGGAACCGTTGACCTGAACTTCGCTCCCGAGCGGGTCGTTTATGCCGGGGAAAACCCTCCACGCTTGGAGGCGGGAGTCATGGACGGCGACCTCCGCTACCCGCTCTTCGATCTCCAAAAGGTTACTACCTCCGTCTCGCTGGATCCCCGCAGTTGGTGTCTGGTGGGATGCGAGCAGTCTCTCGAGCGGGCTGCGACACACCAGACTCTCGTCTTCGCACGACCTTTCGTGCATCGATTCGAAGAGCTCCCGGCAAAGGCGGAAAGCGGGCAACAGGGGATGCTCACCTTCAGTTGGCTGGAGGTATCCCATGAAATCTTCAACGAATCTCTCATCGGGTTGGGCGATCCTTCGCCGTGGATTGGCGGAGATTTCCACGAAGAAGTGAAAAAATCGGGTGCCAAGGTGCTGGAGGAGCGCTCCCACCATTTCAAAAGCGGACTGCGGAGCAAGAACGAATCGATTCGCGAAGTGATCCACCCGACGATCTGGGTCAAACCCACGGAGGGCGCCTTCGCGACGCCGGGAGGATTTGAAACGCGCAACGTCGGCACCACCGTCGAGATCGATCCTGTCCTAAGCACGGGAGGAGGCATGCTCGACATCAACATGGTGCCACAGATCAGCGCGCGCGTAGGTGATGACGTTTTCCATCGCATCCTCTTCGACGGCGAATGGAAACCCAATGTCACCATGCCCGCGTTCTACACGATGCAACCGACGACCCAACTGTCTCTTCCGCTCAACACCCACGTCCTCGTCGCCGCGATGTCGCCGCCGGATGAGAAGGGCTGGACCGATCCTTCCCGCAAAGTCCTCCTCTTTGTGAAATTCTCACGTTGATCCCGGGCCTCGGCCTGTGGGAGAATCCGTCCCAATGGCTCCGTCCTCACGTCCTTCGCTCGCTCTGCTCCTGCCCCTCGTCGCCGCAGGGATCGCTGCCGCGATCGTCTGGGGCGGAGTTTTGCTCGCGAAGCAGGAACGGATCGAGCGCCTGCCACGGACGGATGCCGCGGTGGAAACCTTCGCCGGCGAACTGCAGGAGAAGATCACCGCTCTTGAATCCCAATACGAGCGCCACCTCGCCCGCATCTGCCGGACCGATCTCAATCACTTCTTCGGCGTGCAGGACGCCATCGACGGCGTGGTCGGGGTTCGTCAACTCTCCACCCTCAATCCCGATGGCAAGATCGATCTGCATCTGCCGGCCTCGGACGTCGAAACGATCCCGGCCCTTCCCATCCCCGTGATCGATCCCCGCGAGCGGCCGCCCGGACGCGAGATCGTCGCCGAGGTCGGCGGCTTCGATCTTTTTGGAGGCGGCGAGGGGGAATCGGGCTGGATCACGACGCCACAGGGGCGCTTCTACCACCAGCGCGTTTCGATTCGCCGGGTGGTCCTGCTGCTCGTCGATCCGGCTCCCGTCGAGGCCTCCATGACGGAAACGTTGGCACCGTGGATCGAGGAGCAACTCACTTCCATTGAGGCCCATGGCGCAACCGACCGCGTGATTCTCCACGATCAATCCGTCGCCTCCGGGGGCGAGCCTGACAAATCCACATTTCCCGATTCCGTCCGCACCCTCGCGACCCGCTTCGGAGGCTGGCAGGTGGAATCCTGGGACGGGAGGCGGACCGTTGTCACCTATCGCCGCGACCGGCTCGCGCTCGCGGCGGCACTGGCCCTGCTCGTGCTCCTCGCCGGAGTCGTCGCGGGCTTCACGGTGCGGCGCGCCCTCCGCCTCGCCGAGCAACGCGTTTCCTTCGTCAACCGCGTCTCCCACGAACTCAAGACGCCGCTCACGAACATCCTCCTCAACGCCGACCTTGCCGCCGACGGGGCCGATGCGCGGGGACGCCAGCGGCTCGCCCGCGTGCAGGAGGAAACCCGCCGCCTCGCCCGGCTCATCGACAACGTCCTCGCGTTTTCCCGTCGCGATTCGACTACCGTTCCCGCGTCCGCGCCGATCGCGGTGCGCTCTCTTGTCGAAGAAGTCGCCGAGACCTTCGCTCCCTCGCTGAAACGACGTGGAGTCGGAATCGTTATCCATGGTGGGGATTCCACGCACGTTCTCGCCGATGCCGACTCGCTCCGTCAGGTCCTCGGCAACCTGCTTTCGAACATCGAGAAATACGCCGCGTCCGGCGGACTTGCGGACCTCACGATTTCGGAGGACGACGGACTGATGACGCTCCTCGTCAAAGACCTCGGTCCCGGCATTCCGACCCGCGAACACGAGCGCATCTTCCTGCCCTTTCACCGCCTCGACGACCGACCTTCCGAAGGGGTCACCGGCACCGGACTCGGTCTTGCCATCGCCCGCGACCTCGCCGTGGCCATGGGCGGCAGCCTGCGTCTCGTCCCGCAGGAGGGATCCGGTGCGACTTTCGAACTCCGCCTGCCCGCCGCCGCGTCGGCCAAGGTCATTCCCTTTTCCGATTCTCTCGCTTCATGAAGATCCTCGTCGCCGAAGACGATCCGCTCACCCGCGAGGCCCTCGTCGCCTGCCTCGAGGGCGAGGGGTTTGCGGTGAGCGCGGCGGCGAACGGCCACGAAGCGCTCGAACGCTGGCAGAGGGAATCACCCGACCTCGTCTGTCTCGACATCATGATGCCGGGGCTCGACGGCTACGAGGTCTGCCGACGCATCCGCGCGACAAGATCCCGCGTCCCTGTTGTTTTTCTTTCCGCGAAAAACGAGGAGATCGACGTCGTTGTCGGCCTCGAACTCGGGGCCGATGATTTCGTCCGCAAGCCTTTCGGCCGCCACGAACTCCTCGCCCGGATCCGGAGCGCCCTCCGCCGTTCCGCGGGAACGGAGACCGCAAACGCCCCGCGTGCGCGCGAATTCTTCGCCATGGGGCCGCTCACGGTTTATCCGAAGGAACTCCGCGCCGAACGTGCGGACGAAACGATCGAGCTCACACCCCGCGAGGTCGCCATCCTGACGCTCCTCCACGAACGGCGCGGCGAGGCCGTCGACCGCGATACCTTGCTCGACCGCTGCTGGGGGATGGATTATTTCCCCGAATCACGCACCCTCGACCAGCACATCGCGAAACTCCGCAAGAAGGTCGGCGACGATCCCGCGATGCCGGAAGTGCTCGAGACCGTGCGTGGTGTCGGCTACCGCTTTCCCTGAGGAGAGAAGGCTGCTTGGAACGCGGGGTAATCTCACGCCACGACATCCAGGATCGGTTCGCCGCTCGAGATCATGAGAGGCCGCCCCTGCGAGTCGTGATACTCCGAGGTGGGATCGATGCCGAGCAGGTAATAGATCGTCGCGGAGAGATCCTCGAGCCTCACGGGTTTCTCGATCGGATTGCTGCCGGTCTCGTCGCTGGCGCCGTGGATGTAGCCGCGCTTCACGCCGCCGCCGGCGAGGAGCACGCTGTAGCAGTTCGGCCAGTGGTCGCGGCTGGCGTTCTTGTTGATCTTCGGGGTGCGGCCGAACTCACCCATCCAGACGACGAGCGTCTCATCGAGCAGGCCGCGGTTTTCGAGATCGTAAATCAGGGTCGGCAGGGTCGTCTCGGTGATGGGATAGTGATATTGCTCGACGATGGGGAACATCCGGGTGTCGTTGAAGCCATGGGTGTCCCAGCCGCCCTCGGTGATGCTCTGGCCGCCGATGCCGCTCGAGAAATAGCAGGTGACGACCTTCACCCCGTGCTCGACGAGACGGCGGGCGAGGAGGCAGCCCTGCCCGTAAGTGGTGCGGCCGTAGGCGTCGCGGATTTTCCGTGGTTCGGAGGCGAGATCGAAGGCGTCGCGGACGCGTTCGCTGTTGAGCATCGCGATGGCGCTCTTGTAGTAGTCGTCGAGCCCCCGGGCCTCGGCGGAGTGGTCGAGGAGGCGCGACTGGCGGTCGATCAACTCCTGCAGTCCACGCCGGGCGTGGAGGCGGTCGAGGCTGAGGTTGTCGGGCAGGCTCAGCTCGGGCAACTTGAAATTCGGGTCGTTCGGGTCGCGCGGCACGAAGAGGGGATCGTGTTTTTTGCCGAGGAAACTCGCGGCCTGGCCCGGGGTGCGGGATCCGTCGGCGACGACGTGCGGGTAGGAGACGAAGGTGGGCAGGCCCCCCGGAGGATTCGGGGCGAAATAATCAACGACGGAGCCGTAGGCCGGGCGGAGGTCGATGGAGTCGCGGAGACGCTGGTCGTCGGTCGGCGGGGCGTGGCCGGAGAGCGCGTAGTAGCCCGCCGAGTTGTGGTTCTTCATCCCGTGATGGACCGAGCGGATCACGGTGAAACGATCCATGATCTTCGCGACCCGGGGCAGGTGCTCGTTGGTGAGCAGGTCGGGATTGCTGGTGCGGATCGCCTTGTGGGGAGTCCGGTATTCGGAGGGGGCGTCGAGCTTCAGGTCGAACATGTCGACGTGCGAGGGGCCGCCCCATTGGAAGAGGAAGATGACCGACTTGGCGCGCGCCTCGGGGCGTCCTCCGGGGTAGACGCTGCCGGCGAAGAGTTTCGGCAGGCTGAGCCCCAGCGCCCCCATCCCCCCGGCCGTGATGAGCTGGCGGCGGGAGAGGCGCATGGCGTCGAAACCGTGGCAGGCGGGGGATTTCATCTTCGGAGCAGGAATTCCTTCGCATTCAGCAGCGACCAAGCCAGATCCTCGAGGGCCTCGCGGCGTTTCCCGGTGGAGGCGAGATAGGCGGTGGTGGCGCTGAGTTCCTCGCCGCTCGGGGCGCGTGTCAGGATGGTCCGGTAGAGCCGCTCGACGATGGCCTCGTCGGAGGGCTTCGCCTCGAGGAGACGGTCGATGAGATTTCCCTTTTCTGTCAGCAATCCGTTCAAGGTCGAGCCGCTGGTGAGCTCGAAGACCTGGGCGAGCGAGGTGTCGGTGGTGCGTTCGGTGTCGGAGTTGGTGAGGCGGGGCGGTTTGCCGAAAAGGCGCACGAAACGGTCTCCGCTCGTCGGTTTTTTCGGCCGGTAGACGGCCTGCACGCCGGGTAGCTGGGCGGCGCGCATCGGTTGTTCGTGGCCCTCGAAGCTCGGCAGGCCGCCGAGGGCGAGGTGGGCGGAGTCGAGGAGTTGCTCGGCGGAGAGGCGGCGCGGCAGGGCGCGGGTGAAATTGATCTCGTCGTCGCGGTTGGTGTCGTTCGGCACGGAACCGAGCTGATAGGCGCGCGAGGCGCAGATGGTGCGGATGGCGTGGCGCAGGTCGAAGCCGCTCGCCACGAAGTCGGCGGTGAGGGCATCGAGCAGGGCGGGATTGACGGGCGGATTGGTGGCCCGGAAATCATCGACGGGATCGACAAGGCCACGCCCCATCAGGTGGAACCAGATGCGGTTGACCTGGACCCGGGCGAAGAGGGGATGCTCCGGCGAGGTCATCCACGTGCCGAGTTTTTCGAGGCGCTTCGGATCGGAGGCGAGCGGCTCGCTTTCGCCGAGGAGGCGCGGCACCGGCTCCTTTTTGGTGCGGGGATCCTTCAACTCGCGTTTGTCGATGAACTTCACGACCTGCTCGCCGACGAAGTTGTTCTTGTCGTTCGAGTCGAAACGTTTGTTCTCCTTGATCTCGTAGTCGATCCCGTCGAAAACGGCGGAGAACTGGTAGTAGTCGTCCATCGTCCAGCGTTCCGACGGATGGTTGTGGCATTTCGCGCAGTTCAGCCGCACGCCGAGGAAGATCTGGGCGATGGCCTCGGCGCGCTGGTCGGGGGCGCGGAGGGCGCGGTAGTAGTTCGAGGCGGCGACCTCGTAGGTGCTGCCGAGCGAGGAGACGACCTCTCGGGCGAAGCGGTCGAGCGGCTTGTTTTCGGCGATGGATTTCCGGATCCAGCCGTGGAAAGCGGCAACACCCCTGGTGTCGAGCACCTTTTCCTCGACCCGGAGGAGGTCGGCCCATTTCAAGGCCCAGAAGTCGGCGAACTCGGGACGCTGGAGCAGGGCATCGACGAGTTTGGCCCGTTTGTCAGGATCCTTGTCCTCGAGAAAGGCGCGGGCCTCTTCCTCCGTCGGGATCAGTCCGATCAGGTCGAGATGGACACGGCGGACGTAGGTGGCGTCGTCGCAGGGGTCGGAGGGCAGGATGCGCAGGGTCTTCCACTTCGCGTGGAGGGCTTCGTCGATGAAGTTGTGCGCCGGTGGATCGGTCCAGGTGAAGCCGGGCCGGTCGGGCACGAAGGCCAGCCGGGCGGGAACCTGCAGGCCGAGGTAACGCACGTTGACGGTGGTCTCGCCGGGACGGTGGCTCTCGACGAGGCCGTCGGGCGAGACCTCGACATTGAGAGCGGTGGGTTCGTAGATGGACCAGCGTCTCACGTCGCGGGTCGTGCCATCGGAGTAATGCGCGGTGACGGCCAGTTGCACCGATGTCTCGGGTTCGAAGAGCACCTTTTCCTCCGGGGTCACCTCGAGCCGGACCAAGGTGGGTTCGTCAGGAAGGTCGCGCCTGGCACCCTCGATGATCCAACGATGGAGGAGTTCGTAGGATTCCGAATCCTTTTCAAAGCGTTTCCCGCCTTCGTGGTTCACGTCCTCGATGGCCTTGCGGAGGAGGTAGCTTTTCTCCGGCGCGCCAAGATTGACGAACTTTTCCACAAGGGCGGCGTGATCCTTGACCGGGTCTTCTCCGCGGAGTGACAGGGTCAGCTCGCCCTTGCCGGTCTGGGCTCCGTGGCAGGCTCCGAGATTGCAGCCGGCGCGGGTGATGACGGGGAGGATGTCGTTGCGGTAGGAGATGCCGGGGGAGGCGGCCGCAGCGGGTGCCGCTTCCTGCGCCGCGAGCGAATGCAAAGCCACGGACGCACCCAGGAGGAGCGCGACGAGCGGGGCTGGACTGAGGTATCGCATCGGAAAAACGAAGGGTAGGCTCGATGAGGGACTTCTCAATGAACGGGTTTGCGTGAAAGATACGGCAGCCAATGCCGGGTCCGATGAAACTCCTCCTGATCGCTCTTTATTTGCTGCCGGTTTTCGCCTCCGCCGCGGAGCATCCTGTCTCCAGCCCCGAGGAACTCCGCGCGGCGATCGCGAGGCTGGCCGATGGCGACATCGTCAGGATCGCACCGGGTGAGTATCCGGGCGGGCACCACGTCCGGGGGATCGCGAGGTTGACGATCACCGCGCTCGATCCGGAGCGACCGCCGGTCTTTGTCGGAGGTGGCAATGCCTGGCACTTCTCGCGTTGTCCGGGTCTCACCGTGACCCACCTCCGCACCCGGGGGCAGACCAGCAACGGGTTCAATCTCGACGATGGCGGGGAGGGCGGGAATCCGGTCGCGGGCATCACTTTGGCGAATCTTGAGATCCACGAGATCGGCCCGCAGGGCAATCACGATGGGATCAAGGCTTCGGGGCTGGTGAATCTCACGATCCGGGACTGTCTCATCGAAGGCTGGGGCGGACAGGGGATCGACCTGGTCGGCTGCCATCGTTCGCGGATCACGGGCTGCCGTTTCGTGGGCAAGGAGGGCTTCAGCGCGAGCGCCGGGGTGCAGCTCAAGGGCGGTTGTTCGGAGATCGTGGTCGAGAAATGCCATTTCCTGAACGCGGGGGAGCGGCCTCTCAATCTCGGTGGATCGACCGGGCTCGATTACTTCCGCCCGCTTGGCGCCAAACACGAGGCGGCGAATCTGATCGCCCGGGAAAACGTGATCGAAGGCGGGCTGTGCGCCGCCGCCTTTGCCGGGGTCGATGGAGCGGAGTTTTCGGCCAACACGATCCTCTTTCCACAGCGCTGGATTTTCCGGATGCTCCAGGAGACGACCAAGCCGGGTTTTGTTCCTTGTCGGAATGTCAGGGTGACGGGCAACCGCATCGTCTTCCGACGGAGCGAGATACGGGCGGACGTGAACGTGGGCGGGGGAACCGCTCCGGAGACCTTCGTCTTCAGGGAGAACCACTGGTTCGCGGAGGACCGCCCCGAGGCCTCGAAGCCGCGGTTGCCGGTGGAGGAAACGGGAGGGGTTTACGGGACGGATCCGAGGTGAGGAGTGGTGGGATTTTCCTCGCGGCGAAAGAGAAGATCGGGCATAGTTCCCAAATCATGGAAGCCGAGAAATACACCCTCTTCACGGTCGAGGATTACCTCGAAGCGGAGCAAGGCTCCGAGGTCCGCCATGAATATCTCTACGGAACCATCCACGCGATGGCGGGGGGATCACGGCGACACAATGCGATCTGCGGCCAGATTTATCGCCTTCTCGCCAGCCGCTTGGGACGCGGTCCCTGTCGAGCCTTCATTGCGGACGTCAAAGTCCTCGTCCGGACCCGTCTCGGCGAGATCTT
>JALRFZ010000378.1 GCA_023253615.1 Verrucomicrobiales bacterium
GCCTTCCGGCCACCCACGGGTGTTGCAAGCACCTGCAGGTTCTGATGCACAGACTCTACCACTTTTGCTCATTGATGCTACGTCACGGGGTGCCCCGACCGACTTCATGCCATCACGGATGGGCACGGATCGGTGAGTTTCCGTGATTTCGGTGGGCAATTCTTTTCGTTTTCGGAATTCAACGCGAATGGTTGCGAATATCCGCGAAGGGTCGCGAATCAAGATCTTTGAAGCATTGGGAAAGAGGATCCCCCTAACCTCCTCCGCCACTCGCGGTAAAAATTTCCCGTGGGAATCATCCGGGTCGCGAAGGTGCCTTGTCCGAAAAACCGAAATCACGGGGACAGGTTACTAGTCGCTCAATGAAACCAGGGATGGACACGGATGGACACGGATCCAAACCTTTCCGTGAATTCCGTGAGTTCCGTGGGCACTCTTTCGGTTTCAGGAGTTTGACGCGAATGGCCGCGGATGACCGCGAATGGGCGCGAATCAAGATGTGTGAAGCATCGAGGATGAGGATCGTCCCCTCACCTCCCCCGCCACTCCCGGTAAAGATTTCCCACCGGGATCACCCGGGTCGCGAACGTGCCTTGTCCGAAAAACCGGACTTCGAGGAGCACCCCTCCTCGCTCGCGTTGCCCCTGGTCGAAGAGCAGGTTGCCCAGGCCGGGGAGGACGGGGATGCCCTCGACGACTTCCATCGCGGGCGAAGGCACGTGGGTGTGGGCACCGAGGATGAGATCGAAGCCGGCCCGGGACGCGGTCCGGGCGAGCCAGCGCTGGCGTTCGTCCGGTCCCGCGCGATACTCGGCGCCCCAGTGCAGGAAGGCGAGACGGGGTCGGCGGGGAAAGGCCGCGGCAGATCCTGACAAAACCGGAAAACCGTCCGCGCGCAGCACGTCCCGGGCGGGTGCCGGACGGTTCCGCACATCGCTCGCGGCGAAGAGGTCGAATCCGGGAAACGCGGCGAGCTCCCCTTCCCCGATGACGACGAGTCCGGCTTCGCGGAGGCTCTTGGTCATCGCGACGAGCGCCTGCGGTCCGAGGTCGAGGGTGTGGTTGTTCGCGAGGACGACCCCGGCGACGTTCCAGCGTTCGAGGAGATCGAGGGTGGGTTCCGCCCGCATCACGATCTGCATGGGATGAAGGGAATCCGGATCGGGCGGAGCCTCGACGAGGACGCCTTCGAGATTGAGGATGAGCGGGCGTCCTCCGGTGAGCGAGCGCATGCGTTCCCCGAGCCAGTCGAGCGAGGCCGCGTCGTCGCCGAGCGCGGCGAGGCCCCGGCCGAGGTGAAAATCGCCACCGAAATACCAGGCCTCTCCCGGCAGGGCGGAAGCGGGGACGGGATCCCGGCGCCAGACCTGGGTGACATAGCTCGTCGTCTCGCGCGGCACCCCGCCATCGGTCGCGTATTCGGCGGAGTTGCGGTTGTCGACGACCGCGACGGAGGCGCCGCGCCGCTGCTGCAGCGTCATCTGGATCCATTGCGCCGCCTTGGAATCGATGTGATCGGGCTGATCGAGATCGACGACCCCGTCGGGATCGCCCCGCGCGATGAAGGCGAGGGTTTCGGCGTCCTTTCCGCATGCCTCTGCGGGAGTCAGGTAGTGGGAGAAGTCGGTCGATTGGATGACGAGGGTTTTTTCCGTGACGAGGGGATCGAGCGCCTCGACGAGGCCGCGCCAGTCGCCGGGTGTCGTGCGGATGCCGACGGCGAGGGTCACGACGGGCACGCCGGGGAACCACTCGGCGAGAAAGGGCAGGATGGCGCGGAAGCCGTGTTCGTGCGAGGCGAGCGAGGAGATGGAAACGAGCGGATCCTCCGCGAGCCGACGGGAAGCGGCCTCGTCCACGGGCACCGGTCCGAGCACGGTGAGAAAATCCCGGGTCGCGACGGCGGCGGCGGTCTCGGTGCGGCGGAAGTGATCGGCACTGATGAGGATGATGCGCTCGTAGCCGCCGCCCCTCGCGAGGGAGAGCGTCCCGGCGATGAGGTCGAGGACGAGGGCGTGGTGCGGCACGGTGACGCCCGAGGGTGGCGGATCGAGCGGGGCGGTCTCCACACCGTCGATGGCGGCGCGGAAGGGAACGGCGCTGTGGTAGAAGGGCGGAAAGGGTGTGTCGGAAGCGCGAAGGGAAATTCCTGACAAAACCACGAAGAAGAGGAACGGCAGCAGAACGGGGCGTCTCATCTCTCCCTTCGTTTGCACCGGGACCTTACTTCACCGGCGGGACGGTCCAGTCCGGCTTGGGCTGTGGCTCGGGATCGATGGCGTAGAATTTCTTGCGCCACTCCTCGTCGGTGAGCC
>JALRFZ010000389.1 GCA_023253615.1 Verrucomicrobiales bacterium
ATGATCCCGGCGATCGCGGTCGGCCCGTTGCGGTCGCAGACCAGGGCCGTACCCGGCACCGGCTCACGCTCGACCCCGTCGAGGGTGACCACCTTCTCGCCTTCCAGCGACTTCCGGAGCGCCTCCATGCCGTAGCGATAACGCGAGGCGGCGGTGTTGGGGGAGATGTCGAGGGTCTTGCCGATCTGGTCGAAGGTCAGCTCACCCCAGATCTTGAGGGTGATCACTTCGCGGAATTTCTCCGGCACTTTTGAAAGGGCCACCTGCAGGGCGCGGCTCGTGTCATCCTCGGGCAGCTCGAACCAGGCGACGAGCTCACCGCGATCGAGGACGGATTCCTCCTCGCGCCGCTTGCGGCGCTCGTTGCTGCGGCCGAGATCGATGGCACAACGGCGGATGTTGGTGTAGGCGAGACTCACGACCTGCTGGTCGGGGGCGCCCTTGTGAACCTTCCACGTACGCACCAATGCGGCCTGGAGGACATCCTCGGCATCCGCCTCGCACCGGGTCTGTTGCCGGGCGAAAAGCATCAGGCGGGCGCCGTTGCGGTCCAGCCAGTCGCGCCATTCCTGTGAGAATCGCTGCATTGGGTATAATGACGCACAAGCCGTGGCGGATGTTCAAAAAAGTTTTCCCCCGGGAGGCGGATTTTTGCCCGCCTCCCGGGTGGCGGATCATTCCCGGTGGAAGGTGAGACCGGGATCGCCTTCGGGGCTGCCGGCGAGGAGGAAGTGGAGGGTGCCGTCCTCGTTCAGGACGATGTCGCCGACCATCTGCACGTCGGTGGATTCGAGGACGAGGAGTCCGTCTTCGTCGAGCGACCAATCCCCGGCGAGGACATCCCCGGTGGCACCCTCGTAGTTCCACGTGAAAGTGCCGATCGCGGTGAGCGACAAGGTGATGGTCTTGTCGTCGGCCGACTTGGTCTTCCAGATGCCGTGGAGGGACTCGGCGGCGATGGGGGTTTTGTCAGGCTCCATCGCCACGGGTGCATCCCCGGTTTCAAGGGCGGGCTCGGGCGCGTCCTCAGGCGCGGAATCGGCGAGGAGGGATTTGAGCTGGCTCGAGACGGTGTCGCGCGGCTGCAGGGTCGAGACCTGGTCGAACATCGCGTAGGCTTCTTCCAGATTCTCCCCGACCATGTAGTGGTAGCCGAGCAGGAAGTGCGGCTCGGGCGCGTCGGGATGGGCGACGACGTATTCCTCGAGTTTGCGGAACTGCGCGGTGTAGGCGTCCGGGTTGTCGTAGAAGCCGATCATCGTTTCCCAATCCCAGCCGGGGCCGGAGGCCAGCACGGAATGGAGCACCCCTGCCGCATCGCCGTAACGGCCGAGCGCGAAGAGCACCAAGGATCGGAACTCGTGCAACACGGGATCGCCGGGCGTGTGGGAGATCGCTTCATCGACGGCACTGGAGGCGGAGACATAGTCGCCGACCCGGAAGGCGTCGCGCGCCCGGTCCATCGCCGCCGAGGCTTTTTCCGCCGCGGTCTCGGCGAGCTCTTCGGTGGCCGGCTCGGCGTTGGAGGCGACCACGGTGATGGGCTCGGCGTAGCGGATGATCGTCGTCGAGGTGTGTACCGGCGGCGCGACGTAGGGATTGTAGTAGGAGTAATAGCCCGTGTCATAGGCGAGGCGGCCGAGCGTCCAGCTCGCGAGTCCCCAGGGAACGAAGGTCGCGGGAGTGCGGTAGTAGGTGGTGTAACCCGGAGGATAATAGAGCGCGGGGCGGCGGTAGTAGGCGTAGCGGCTCGTCCAGCCACGGTTCCACCCGTAGTTCCAGCAGCCGTTGTGCCACGAGTAGTGGTAGCGGGCGCCCCACCAGGGACGATAGCCCCAGACGCTGGGACGGTAGGCGTAGTTCACCGAATGGTAGAAGGTGGGGCTCACGTAGTGCGAACGGTAGGGCGCGTAGGAGGCATGACGCCACACGCCGTAACCGCCGCCTCCGGCCGAGCCGCCGCCATGGTAATGGACCGGGCCGCGAGCCGCGCCCGCGGAGCCGCCTCCGGCTCCGCCACGGGGGTAATGATAGGCGGTGTTCCGGCTCGCCAGGGTGGTGATGCGGGCGGGACGTGCGGCCACTTGGCCGCCGCCGCCCTGACCACCCGCCGAACCACCGCGATTGGCGGTGATGCGGTTGTCAGCGACCGCCCCGGCTCCCCCGCGGGGACCTGCCGGAATGGCGCCGGCGATCGCGGGACGCGATCCGCGTACGTTGCGATTGTTCGACGGGTTGCGGTTGTCGCCGCCACCGCCGCCACGGTTGCCGCCGCCGTCTGGCTTCTTCACGATCTGCTGCGCCGGTCTCGGGGCCGGTTTGGCGGACGGTTTGGCCACCGGCTTCGGTGCGGGACGGGAAACCGGGGGCTGCACCGAGCCGCGCGGGCTGATGGACGAACCACGCGTCGAGGTGATGGATGGCGCCGGTTTCGCGGCCGGCTTGGGAGACGGCTTGGAGGAAGGCCGCGAGGCATTCTGATTCGGCTTCGGAGCCGGTTTCGCGACCGGTTTGGGAGCGCTCACAGCGCCGCGGGAAGCGATCGACGGAGCGGGTTTGGAAGGCGTGGGTTTGGAGGCACCCGGACGCTGCTGGGGCCGCGGAGCCGTGGCCTGGCGCTGGTTGCCGCCTTGGTTGCCGCGCGAGGCCTGTTGGGAGGAACCGCCCGAACGGTTCGGCGAAGGGGAGCGCTGGCTGACCACCGGAC
Source organism: Verrucomicrobiales bacterium (assembly GCA_023253615.1). Taxonomy (GTDB): domain Bacteria; phylum Verrucomicrobiota; class Verrucomicrobiia; order Verrucomicrobiales; family DEV007; genus Arctic95D-9. Next base: position 2,708 of record JALRFZ010000389.1, read on the forward strand.
TCTTCACGACCGGCCGTGGCGCGGAAGGACGCGGAGCCGACACCCGCGGTGCGCTGGAGCGCGAGACCGTACCGCCGCCGCCGCCGCCGCCGCGGTTTTGCTGCTGGCCTTGGCCGCCGCGTCCCGCGAAAGCATCCATCGGCACGGGACCGGAGGCTACGAGCATCAGGGCCGCCGCGATGGCGGCGAGCCGGGGAGGGTGTTTTTTCAAGTTTCGCAAGGATGAGTGGTGGAGAGAGAATCCCTGTAAAAGGGTTTTCACCAGGTGAGACGAACGTGACGGAACCGGCATGCAAAAAACTTTCCAAATCACCTACCGACCGCCCTGCCATGCGACCCTGTTGGATGCCGGACCTGACAGGGTTCACTCGCCAAAAGGCCGCGTCGGGGTTAGGATTCCGACCCATGTCCGATCCGACCTCCGCCGACGAGCACCACATGCGCGAAGCCCTCGCCGCCGGGGCGAAGGGCCTCGGCACGACGAGTCCGAATCCCCCGGTCGGCGCGGTGGTGGTGCGCGACGGCGAAGTGATCGGCCACGGCTGGCACGAACGGGCGGGCGAAGCCCACGCGGAGCGGCGCGCCCTCGCCGACGTCGTCGCGCGTCATGGAGCAGGAGCGGCGCGCGGCGCGACGCTCTACGTGACGCTCGAGCCCTGCTCGACCCACGGGCGCACTCCGCCCTGCACCGACGCAATCCTCGAAGCGGGCCTTTCCCGGGTCGTCGTCTCGGCGACCGATCCGAACCCCGCCCACGCCGGAGCGGGGCTCGATCTCCTACGTGCTGCCGGCGTCGAGGTATCGACCGGCGTCCTCGAAAAGGAGGGCCGCGATCTGATCCGCTTTTTCGCCCGCCACATCACGACCGGGCGTCCCTGGGTGATCGCGAAGACGGCGGCGACGCTCGACGGCCGCACCACCCTGCCAGAGGGCATGGGCCAATGGATCTCGAACGAGGCCTCGCGCGAGGATGTGCAATCGTGGCGACGCCAGTGTGATGCCATTCTTGTCGGAGGCGAGACCTTCCGGCGCGACAACCCCGCCCTGACCCTGCGAGGCCAATGGGCCGAAGGTCGGCCCCAACCTTGGCGCGTTGTGCTCAGCGCCAGCGGCGACCTACCCGCGACGCATCGCCTGTTCACCGATGAGCACCGCGACCGCACGATCGTCCATACGGGTCTGACCTTCGCCGAATCCCTCGATCGACTCGGCGCGCTCGGCGTCTGCGCGGTGATGTTGGAATCGGGTGGCCGTCTCCTCGCCCAGGCCCTCGAAGAAGGACTCGTCGATGAGGTCATCCTCTACTTCGCCCCGCTCCTCGGCGGTGGAAAGAGCCGGCTCTTTCCGCTCGATGGCCTCGTCGCACGGATCGAGGATCCCGAATACCTCGCGATCGGCGACAACCTGCGGGTGCGCGGGCGCATCGCGAAACCCTAACGAACCACCAAAACGCCCTTCGCCGGGGCGATCGTGATGACGGCCTCGGAGCCGGAGTTGAACTCGAGAAAGTCCGACTCGATCCCGTCGCTGAAGAGCACGCCGCTCTCGGCCATGAGCGAGCGGATCTTCAGCGGCCGCGCGCGCGTCACCTCGCCGAAGACGAGCTCACATTGCGTCTGCCGGCTCGGGAAAGGCTCGCGCACCGTGAAATAGAGCGACTCCGCATCCCACGGCAGGGTGATGGGCTGCGGCGTGCGGCCGCCGTGTCCGGTGAGCGAGGCGATCGCGGCCGCTCCGTGGACGAGACTTTTCAGCCACCCGGTCGAGCCGAGTCCGGTCGAGACGATCACCCCGCTGGAGGAATGCTGCTCGCGCACCCCACCGCTCTCGATGAAATACCGTGCCGAGGTGTGGGTGCGCTGGCCGATGAAAAAGTCGTTCACGGCGAGGATTTCCTGTCCGTCGTTGAGCGTGGCGCGGGCCATCGTCACGGCACGGGAGGCGTAGCGACCCGCCAGCACTTCGCCGACGACTTCGCCGACCTCTTCGACCTTGAAGGGCAGCAGCACGCCATCCCAGCGCCCCGGATCGGGATTCACGCCGAGGAGCGGTTGGCCGCCGGTGAGGTATTTCAAGGTGTTCGCGACGAGGCCGTCCTGACCGATCGCGACGACGACATCCTCGGGTCCGAAAACGTAGTTGGGCAGGTAGATGCGGTCGAGCAACTGCACACGGCCCCAGGGCTGCAGCGCCGACTCCAGTCGGGCGATCGACTCCTTGTAAACGCGGTCTTCGGCGAGGTAGTCGGCCACCTTGCCACCGCGGTGCTCGATGAAATAGGAGACCTGATCGACGGAATTGAATCGTTTGCGCAGCCCGTCGATGCGCGTCTCGCGCGTGAGGACGATGATCTTTCGCTCGGTGCGCCTTTTCACAGCGGCGTCCGGTTATTTGCCCTTGAGCAGCTCGTGGAGGAGCTCGGGCGAGAGGTTGATCTCGCCGATCTTCTCGGCATTGGCCGCGAATTCCGTCATCGCTGCGGCGACGAGGGCATCGGGCTTCATGCGGGCCTGGGCGAGCACCTGGACCAGCTTCGGATCGGATCCCGCGAGGGCCTTCACCACCGCCTCCAGCGCATAAGCCCGCGCGTCGGCGGAGGTGCGTGCGTTCGCCGCCTCCAGCTCGACGAGGGCACGCCGGCTTTCCTCCTGTCCGATGCGGTGGGTCGTGTCGGCCTTCTCGATCTGGTGGCGCTTCTCCTGCACCGCCTGCTCGGTGCGCAGTTCGTTTTCCTTGATGGAACGCTCGTGCTCGACCGAGGCGTTGCGACGGGTGAAAATCGCGTCATCCGCCTCCTTGAGGAGCTGCTCGCGCGTCCCCGCCTCGAGGGCCCGGGCGGTGTCGGGAGTCGGTTTGATCGCGAGAATGGAGAGACCGAGGATCTCGAGACCGAGCGAGAGCACCTCGGGATGCGACTTCAACTCGTCGCGGATTTCCCCCACGAGCCGCTCGCCCGCCGTCATCGCATCGCGCAGCGAGAGATTCTGCACCCGTGCCTTGGCGAGCACGTTCACCGCGGTCACGACCCGCTGCTGGATCTTCTCCGGATCCTGCGAGACGTAGCGGTCGCCGCGGGCATCGAGCGTGTGGTTGAGCAAAGCCGCGGCCTTCTTCGGATCGGAGATGCGGTAGGTCACCTGTCCCTGGATCGTCACCTGCTGGTAATCCAGCGTCGTTTCCTCGAAGATGTAATGTGCCTCCGAACTGCCCAGCGGCACCGCCACGAGCGTCGTCGATGGAGCAAAATACCAGAAGGCCAGGCCCGGCCCCTCGCGCCGCAGCTCGCCCCCCTTGTAGACCATGACATGACGGGTGGGATCGAATTTGATATAGCGGAATCCAAACATGCGGTGCCTCCTTCGGCGATCTTGATACCGGAAAAGCCGTCGCGGATCAAGCCACGAGAATGAAAGAAGCGTCACCGGATCGCCGGTGATCCCTCTTGACCGACCGCCGGATTCCCCCGATCCAGTAGGCGTCGATGCGCCCGATCATGAAGTCTCCGCTCTTTTCCGCCCTCTGGCTCTCCGCCACTCTCCCCCTCCTCAACGCCCAGGAAACCCCCGGCACCTCGCTCGCCACGATCAACGACGCCGCCGCCTTCCTCGCCGGAGAAGAACTGCCGAACCAGACCGATCACCCGCTCACCCGGACCGCGGCCTGGAAGAGCCACGTGAGCCAGTTCGGATCCGCCTTCACCAGCCACCAGGAGCGCGTCCTCTTCCCCATGTCGGAGTGGTCCGCCACCGAAGTCGTGCCGGCCCAGCCTCCGGGAGCGGTGGTGCGATATATGTTCAGCGGTCCCGACATCCTCCATGCCATCCACATGTTCCCGACCGCCGGCACCTTCATCCTATGCGGTCTCGAGCCCGTCGGCCAGGCTCCCGACATCACCGCGCTGAACGAAGGCAACGTCGCCACCGCCCTCGGTGAAGTGCGCAATTCCCTGGGCGAAATCATCCAGCTCAGCTTCTTCCGGACGAAGGACATGAAGGACGACCTCCAGTTCGCCACCTTCCAGGGCACCACCCCGATCATGATGATCTTCCTCGCGAAGTCGGGCCAGTATGTGAAGGAGCTCGAATTCCTCAAGCTGCAGAAGGATGGCACCCTCGCGAGCCAGGGCTTCGATCACCGGGGCGCGAACGCCGTGCGCATGGTCGTATCCCCGCGCCGTCTCAACCAGCCCAAGACGATCTACTATTTCTCGAGCGATCTTTCCAACGGCGGTTTCGACACGACCGGCTTCGGCACCTGGATCACGCGGCAGCCCAAGGGCAGCGCCTACCTCAAGGCCGCGTCCTTCCTCATGCACAACGACTGGTTCTCGAAGGTGCGCGATCATCTCCTCACCCACAGCCAGCAGATCATCCAGGACGACTCCGGCATCCCTTACCGCCGCTTCGATCCCGCGGTGTGGAATGCGACCCTCTACGGCGTCTACACCGGACCGATCGATCTCTTCAAGGATTCGTTCCAAGCCGACCTTGTGAAAGCCTATCAAACCGACAAAAAGCCGCTCAACTTCGGTACCGGCTACAAGTGGCGGAAGGGCGAGTCGAATCTGATGCGCTTTGTGTTGAAGGATCTGCCGGCGGCGGAGGCACCCGCGGGAACTGCTCCCGCGGAGGCTCCGGCCGTGCCGGCTCCAGCACCTGCGGAAACGCCTGCGGAGGCTCCACCGGCGGCGCAGTAATAAAACTTGGTTCGCGATGGGATGACTTGTCGTGAAGGGCAGCGCTCGTTTGGATCCAGAGACTGGGGTGATGGGGAACGGTCCCTCAAGACGTTTCGAGCTGTAATTGCGGCCAAAGCTCCAGCATCCGTATGATCACACATTTCACGCGGGACGATCGGTCTCCCCTTACCATGAGCCAAGGAATTTCTTGAGCCGCCAATGCCTCCTCGAACCAGCCGTGCATTTCGTGGCGCAGGTGCTCCCCATCACGCAGACCGTCTTGGACGAATGGAATCTCGTCACCCGTCAGCACATAAAGATCCACCCGGCATCCTGCGGCAAACGCTTCCAGTTCGGCCGTCCGCTTCCCCATGTAACGGCGGTGCCACTGCACCGTAGCGAAGGCGTTCGTGTCACAGACCAGAATGCGGTTCGCTTCGCGGGCCGCCGCGTCCTCCTGTCGCGTTTGCTCGCGGGCGATTTCGATAAACTCCTCCGAGGTCCAATCTAACTCGCCCCGTGCCTGTTTGAGCGCGCTGTATTCGCGCCCGTACTCCGGGACCCACACCGTGTTCAAGACCTCCGCGAGATCCATTGCCAGGGTCGTCGTTCCGGTGGACTCCGCTCCCACGATCACGATTCGTTTTGCGAACCATTCCCTCAGGGGCGGGTCGATGTAATCCCACATCTCAAAAGGATTGTCGCGGACAGCTGTTCCGCTGCAGGGAACCTTCTGGCGCGCCCGATCCACCATCACGTGCCGGGCACCCATCATTCCCGCATAGCGTTCGCCGTAGTCCTCCGAGGTGAAGACCACATCGGGCGCACGGCCGAGCCAGCCCATCGTGTTCTCCGCCCAGACTCGGGTGTCGTTCTCATCGTAGCGGTCGTCGATGAGCAGGATCTCCGCCGATGGGGCGAGTTCCCTAAGCCAGGCCGCCCGCAACTTGGGCGGGATCGGATCGACCGGTTTCCCGCAGACGATCACCACCACCCTCTCACACATCGACACAGCAGTCTCGATCAGGAAGCGGTGTCCGCGGTGGGGCGGGAGAAATTTCCCGATTAACAATCCAAGGCCAAAACGTTCGACATTCATGCACGAAGCTCCTTCTTCCATCGCAGAATCCCGAGGATACACAGGACGATAAAACCCGCATACAAGGCCGAGGTGAGAGGCAGATTTTTACTGGCGTAGAGCGGGACGTAGATCACGTCCGCGGTGATCCACAACCACCAGTTCTCGATCTTCTTCCGACACAGCAGATACTGCGCCGCCAGACAAACAACCGTGGTAAGGGCATCCCAAAAAGGGGCGGAACCATTCACCTGCAGCAATACCTCGCGCAGACCCCAGGTTCCCAGTCCAATAAAGATCGCGATCACCAGCCACTCGACCCGCGAGGCCCGGGACACTTTTAGATGCGAACGGTCCCTGCCGCCGAACATCCAGGTCCACCAACCCCAGATACCAAATCCGAAGTAGACCCACTGAAGTCCGAAGTCGGCGTAGAGACGCGCCTCCCAGAACAGGATCGCGAAGAAGATGTTGTTCGCCAACCCGATCGGCCAGTTCCAAAGGCTCTCCTTCGTGACCAACCAGACGCAGATGGCGCCCGTGGCGAAGCCCCACGCTTCCGTCAAATCGATCGGCAACCACTTCCGCCATGCGCAGATCAGAAGCAGAATCGAAAACAATGGCACCAGCACCCAATCCGGCGCGACTCCGCCACGTTTTGTGGCGACGATTCCTTGGGAAGCGATGTGGGAATTCTCAGCCATCTCAGCCATCTCAGTCCTCGATTTTCACTCCGCTTGATCGCATCTCTTCCACCGCCCGGTCCACATCTCCGGGCTCCAAATTGACTCCGCGGGTAGCAGGAAGATGAAGGGCCACCGCGAAACCCTCCGCCAGCGCATCCAGGGCGGTGAATTTCACACAGTAGTCCGTGGCCAGACCACAGAGCGTGAGACGCTTCACGCCTTGTTCTCGCAGCCATTCGGCAAGGCCGGTGGATTTGCGATGCCCGTTGTCGAAGAACCCGCTGTAGCTGTCGATAGACGGGTCGGTGCCCTTGCGGAACACCTTCGTGATCCGATCGACCTGAAGGCCGGGAGCGAAGGCCGCGCCGGGCTGGCCTTGCACGCAATGAACCGGCCAAAGCACTTGTGACAGACCGTTCAGGTCGATCGTCTCGAAAGGCTGCTTTCCGGGATGATTCGCAGCAAAACTGCCATGATCAGGAGGATGCCAGTCCTGGGTGGCGACAATGATCTCGAAGCCGTCAATCAAACCGTTCGCTACAGGAATGACCTGATCCCCTTCCGACACCGCCAACGCGCCGCCGGGCAGGAAATCATTCTGAAGATCGACAAGGATGAGGGCACGGTCGGTCATGCGAGGAAGAGTCGTTTGGCGAAATCCAGGATCGTCTCCCGATCGTGAAGTATTTCCAGCCATCGCGGAGGGATGCCGCCGAGGCCATAATAAGCACCGGCGAGCTGGCCATAAATGGCGCCGGTGGTGTCGGCATCATCGCCGAGATTCACTGCCATGAGGGCACCGTCCTCGAAGTTGTCGCTGCGGTGGAAGGCCCACAGCGCAGCTTCCAGCGACTGCACGACGTAGCCGGTGCCCCGGATCTCGGGCGGATTCTTGGATTTGAATGACCCCTCTGCAACCGGAGCGAGGGCGGTGCTCCTTACTTCAAAATCCACGCCCGCAGGGCGATAGCCGGGCAGTAGCACCTCTTCTTTGGTGGCTCCGTGGATCAGACCCCAGAGCATCCCGCCAAGGTAGCCGCAAGCGTCGAGACAGGTCGTCGCCTGATGGGTGCTGCGGGAACTTTCCACGGAGTAGTAGACCGCTTCTTCCGCGTTCTTGTAGAAGATGGGAAGGGGAGCAAGCCTCATGATTGAACCATTTCCCGCCGAGTAGGCATCGGTGCTGCCACTTGCCGGTTTGCCTGTTCGCATAAACGAAGCCAGAGCCTCTCTGACCGTGTTGCCGATATCGAAGCAATGGCCGGTGGCACTGAGGTGCCCCTCCCGCCACCAGCGAGCAAATTGACCGGCCTGGTGGCCCAAATCAAAACCGCGGCATTCCAGCAAGCTCTCCGCCAGACAAAGCGCCATCGAAGTGTCGTCAGTCCACTGGCCGGGTTTCAGATGAAAGGGACCGCCGCCGATCATGTCATGGATCGACCGGAAGCTGCCGGGGCTCTTGAACTCGAGGGTCGTGCCGAGAGCGTCTCCAACCGCCAGTCCGGCGAGGCAGCCTTGGGCGCGGTCCAGCGCGTCCGGATGTGTGGGTATCGTCATCACTCCTTGGCCAGTTCGGCTTGGTAAACGGCGAGATCCTTCCCGGAGAAGCAGCAGAAGATTACCTCCAGCGGACGAACCTTCAGGAAATCACCCACCGTACTCACGGCGATGGACGCAGCTTCCGCGACGGGGTAGCCGTAGATGCCGGTGCTGATCGCGGGGAAGGCGATCGATTCCAGTGAGTGCTCCACCGCGAGTTCCAGCGAGCGACGGTAGCAGCTCGCGAGGAGTTCCGCCTCGCGCTTGTGCCCGCCATTCCACACCGGGCCCACCGTGTGGATCACAAACTTTGCACGCAGACGATACCCGCCGGTGATCTTGGCTTCACCCGTTTTGCAGCCATGTAGCAGACGACACTCGTGAACCAGGTCCGGACCGGCGGCCCGATGAATCGCACCATCCACACCGCCACCGCCGAGGAGGCTGGAATTGGCCGCATTGACGATGGCATCCACCGAGAGCGTGGTAATGTCCCCCAGGATCGCTTTCATTCTCATTCCGGGAAAGTTTTCGTGACCACGATCTTGCCCACGATGTGGCGGTTGAATTCTTCCAGCTCCTCGGCCGGCACCCAGAGCTCCGTATGCTCGCTACCTCCGACGGTCTCTACCGGGAAGCGATTGAGATATTCTGTCTCGACCTCGAAGCGCGTGACAAAACCCGACCCGGATGCCGGGACATTCCAGTCGCGCGCGATCTGAATCGCATAGGGTTCATTGGTCACCGGATAAAAGATCGGCTGATCCGGCAAGCGCGGCGGAAAGGCCGTCCAGCCACTCTCTTCGATCAGCTTCAGTTCTTTTGGTCCCACCGGACGATAGAGGGTCGTGGTCATCGGATGCTCAATAAGGGGGTAGCATGCGACGAAGGGCATGCACCAACACAACGAAAAGAAAGAATCCATTTCTCACCAGCGAGAACGGCCAGACGGGATAGCGGACGATGGCACCTTCGGCCGCTTCGTGTAGAAAGCGTGGATGGATGGGCCAGTCCCGTAAACCTGTAATCCACTCCCGTGGCATGCCTTCCTTACCGGAGTCGATCCCGGCCAATGATCCGGCGACGAAGGCCACCGTGTCTGTGTCGCCACCAGCTGCCACGACCGTTTCGATCGTGGTGCGAAAGTCCCCGCGGTGTCGCAGCCATGCGAAGAGCGCGACCGTCGCCGAATCCGGGGCAAAGCCGCTCACAAACCCCGGGCGCTTCCCGATGCGACCAGCCAACGCCCCCACGCTCTCGCCGGCTTGGAGCCCCACGCGCAATTCGGCAAAACGGAACTTCATCTCCTCGCTCTCCACGAATGGCTCCAACGCTTTCAAGATCTCGATCTCGTCCTGCGCGTTCTTCGCCGCCAGGGCACTCGCCTCGGCGATCATTCGCGCCGCTTCCCGGGCTCGTGGATCGGAGTGGGTGATCCGGGTCGATGCGTCGGTAAAGGCAAGACGCTTGTCGCAATCGTCTGAAAACTTCACCCCGATCACCGGCGCCCGCATCAGCGGACCGTTTCCCGCCGACCACACGCCGCTGTGCAAGGGGCTCACGCCGCACCAGAGCTTGAGGATGGATCGCGCCGTCGCCAGGCCAATGCCCGCAGGCACGCTGGCAAACCACCAGCGCAGGCGCTTGCCGAGCGCCCGGGCGAATGCCGCGGGATCCTCTTCGTGATCTGCCAAGGAAAGTGCCGTCATCACCGCGTGCTCCGTGTCGTCGCTGACCATTCCGCTCGCGCCGCAGAAGCGATGGTGGAGTGGTGCCGGCCAGAGCCGGGCGATGCGCATCGCGTTCAGACCCTCCGCGGGCAATCCCAGCGAATCACCGAGAGCACCACCCAACAGGCAGGATTCCAGAGCGTTCACTTTCACGGCAAAGATGTCGCCTCCCAAGGGTCCAGGCCAATGTTTTCCACAGCGTCCTCTCGCTGCGGCCGGTAAATCGTTTCTGCGGGCACCATCAGCTTGACGGGTTCACGCTGGAACTGGCGCTGCTCCGCCACGAAGTCGGAAATGTCCGCTATCCTGATGACATCACGTTCCGCATAGCGTCTCAAGATATCCCCACGCAGTCCCAATTGCACGGCTCGGCGGGGAAGCGGGGTGCCATCCGGTGCATGGTCCGGATCCCATTGGAGTCGCACTTCGGACGAGGCCAAGGAACCTTTCCAGTTGTCGTGATCGCGATCCCGCGAGGCATCAAATGCGGACGGCACGGCGACCGCGAGTATTTCATCGAACAAGCTCCGGGGAATCGTGATCGCCAGCGTCACCTCCTGACCTTCCTTCGTTCCCCAACCGGATCGATACATCATCCACAGGAAGTTGGGTTTGATCCAGCTCATGCGTCCGAAGCTGAACTCGCCGCCGAAGCGCTGGTTCTTCGCCGCGTGCCTCCCGATCTCCGGGCGATATGCCTGGTAGACCACGATGGTCTCCGCATCGTGGCTAGCGAGGATGTGACGGCCGCTGGCTGGCCAATCTGTCTGAATCTCAGTGTAGGGAGCCAGTTTCATGGAAAGTCGATGAACTCGGGCGGAACGGCATCCGTCAACCACACTCCGTTTTCCGATACATAGAAGGAATGCCCCGCCGCGAACATCTCCGTGGCACGAATGGAAAGGATGACCGGCTTTCCCCGTCGCTCGCCCACCTTCGAGGCAGTAACCCTGTCGGCGCTGAGATGCACGTGGTGCCGTTCGCCCTTGCACAGCCCGTTCGCGCGTATTGATTCGACGAACTTTGTTACTGTACCGTGATAGAGCATAGCAGGCGGGACCTGTGGTTCGAGGGCAAGGTCCACCGTGACCGAATGGCCCTGGTTGGCGCGGATGTGTTTGCCGTCGTCGCTCAAGGAGAACCGCTGCTTGTCGTTGCTGCGCACGACCTCGACCAAGGTTTCATAATCGAACTTGATCCCGTGTCGACCGGCCGAGGCGATGAGGTCGCGGCAATCGGTCCACCCGTTTTCGTCGAGAGAGATGCCGATCTTTCCCGGATCATGGCGCAGCACGAGGCTGAGAAACTTGCTGATGTCTTTTGGATTCATGGAATTGCCTTTCCCCGGTTGTTGCGATGCTCGGCCAGCAGCCTTTCGCGCACCTCATGCAGCCCCTGCTCGAGCCCGGCAGGATAGGTGTGGGGATTCGCGAGCCGTTTGGTCCCCGGGTACAGCTTGGCCATCGTCTCTTTGCCGCGAGCCCGGATCGTGTCGAGCGACTCGGGGCCGAACAGTCTTTTCCCCCCCTTCATCACCGGCTGCAGCACTTCACGGAAGATCGTGCCTCCCGGGATCTGCTTTCGGCGGATCGGATCACCCGGATCCACAATCTCCACCTCGTCGTTCGGGATGCCATGATCCACATCGTAGATCGCGTCCGCCATCAGCAGTCCGTCTTTTTCGAAGCGACGCACCTGCAGGCGACCCGGGATCGAGCTCTTCGCCGTCTGCTCGCTCAGCTTGATCCGCGGCTGCCAGGTGCCGTCCTCGCGTCGCAGGGCAGCCAGCTTGTAAACACCCCCGAGAGCGGGTTGATCGGCCGCCGTCACTAGGTTCGTGCCGACACCCCATGTGTCGATCTTGGCCCCTTGATGCCGCAGGCTCTCGATAATGTGCTCGTCGAGGTCGTTGCTCGCTACAATTTTCACCTCCGGGAAACCTGCCGCATCCAACATGGCCCGCGCTTGCTGGCTGAGCCAGGCGAGGTCGCCCGAGTCGAGACGAATCCCGCTAAGTTCATGCCCGCGCTCGCGTAGCTTTCGCGCCGTCGCGATGGCGTTCTTCACTCCCCCCGGCGTGTCATAGGTATCCACGAGCAAGGTCGAATTGTCCGGCATCGCCTCCGCATAGCGGCCGAAGGCCTCACTCTCATCGTCGAAGGACATCACCCAGGAATGGGCGTGCGTGCCGAGCACGGGCAGGCCGTAGCATTGGCCGGCGAGCACGTTCGAAGTGCCCCGGCAACCTCCGATGTAGGCAGCACGGCTCGCCGACAGTCCACCATCCGGACCTTGAGCCCGGCGGTAGCCGAATTCGATCACGGGCGACCCGGCCGCCGCCTCACAGATCCGCGCTGCCTTGGTGGCTACGAGGGTCTGGAAATTCAGGATATTGAGTAGCGCGGTTTCCACCAGTTGAGCGTGAAGGATGGGACCCTGAATCCGCAGGAGTGGCTCGTGCGCGAAGACTGCCTCACCCTCGGGCATCGCATCAATGTCGAGCTTCAGCCGCAGCTCACCTAGGTAATCGAGGAAGTCTTTCCGGAAGAGGGGAGTGTCTGCCTTCGTGCGCAGATCCCCGAGGTATTGCAGTTCGTCCTTCCCAAAGCGGAACGCCTCCAGCCATTCCAGCGCGGGCTCAAGACCTGCGGCGATCGCATACCCGCCACGGAATGGGAGACACCGGAAGAATAGATGAAAGACGCTTTCCTGCTCCGCCTTGCCCGCCTGCCAGTAGGCGGCGGCCATGGTGAGCTGATAGAGATCGGTCTGCAGCGTGCTGTGAGAGATCATAATTCAAAGAGGAAGCCTTTGCTGGCGAGTGCTTCATACTTGGCGCGATCGAAGCAGTGAAGGCGGGCCGGGCGATGTGCGCCACCGGAGTAGTCGTCGAGGGGCACCAAAAAATCGAAGGCGAGCAGTTTTTTGCGGAAGTTCCGCTTGTCCAGCGGCCGACCCAGGATCGCTTCGTAGAGCCCCTGCAACTGCGCCAAAGTGAAACGTTCCGGGAGCAACTCGAAGCCCACGGGTTGGTAGCGAATCTTCCCCCGCAGCCGTTCCAGCGCCACCTTGAGGATCGTCCCGTGGTCGAAAGCCAGCGGAGGCAGCTTCGCCGAGTCGAACCACGCTGCGTCGCTCGCATCGGTGTCGCCCTTGGCTGGGTGCAACTCAGGGCGGACTAGGGCAAAATAAGCTACGGTCACGACTCGCCCGCGTGGATCCCGTCGAGGATCGCCGAACGTGCAAAGCTGCTCCAAGAAGACCCCCGAGAGACCAGTCTCCTCCAACAATTCCCGACGGGCTGCCGTCTCCAAATCTTCGTCCATTAGCACGAAGCCTCCCGGCAGCGCCCAAGAGCCAGCGAATGGTTCGACTCCTCGCCGAATCAGAAGGACTTCCAGCCCTGTTCCATTGAAACCGAAGACAACACAGTCCACGGTCAGTGCGGGGCGTGGGTATTCGTAAGTGTGACTCATAAGTTGTCAAAAGACACATAGTGTCTCGATTACACTAAGTCAACGCAGAAAACCTCACGGCAGAAATAATCTTGTGCGAGGCCACCATAGTTGTTCCTACGCGAGGAGCATTCTTTCCCACCTTGATCCCTCGCCCAACTTGCCCGAAGCTCCCGCTCTCACCCCACACTCTCCCCCATGTCCACCCATCCCAAAGCCGCCCGCATCAAGGAAGCCACGCTCTATTTCCTCCCCATCGCAATGCGGGTGCCGTTGAAGTTCGGGGCGCAGGTGCTCGACTCGGTCACCTGCGCGCGGGTGCGGGTGGTGATCGAGGGGATGGACGGCAAAACCGCCGTGGGCTGGGGGGAAACGCCTCTCGCGGTCGCCTGGGTCTGGCCTTCGCCGGTGCCCTATGAGGAACGCCTCACCGCGCTGAAGGATTTCACGATCGCCATCGCCAGGCGCCTCCCGGAGTGGGGGGCAACGGGTCATGCCTTCGAGCTGGGCCACGACTTCATCGAGCATGAGCTGCACGGCCTGCAGGATGCCTTCAACGCCGACCGGGCTCCCGAGGCGCACTTGCCGCACCTCGCCGCGCTGGTCTGTTTCTCGCTCTTCGACATCGCCGTGCACGACGCCTACGGCAGGCTCCACGACCGCCCCGTCTACGAGACCTACGGATCCGATTTCCTCCCCCGCGATCTCGCCGATTTCCTCGAACCGGTCGAGGGCGGTCCCTCCTTCCGCGGGCTTTATCCCTCCGACTTCCTCGTGAAGGAAGCGCCGAAGAAACTCCCCGTCTGGCACCTCGTCGGCGGTCTCGACGCGATCGATCCGGCGGACCTCACCGGCAGCGAGCCGGACGACGGCTACCCCGTGCTGCTGCGCGACTGGATCCGCGAGGACGGCCTCGACTGCCTGAAGATCAAGCTGCGCGGCAACGACCAGGCCTGGGACTACGACCGCATGGTGAAAATCGGCGCGATCTCGCGCGAGACGGGCGTCACCTGGCTGACGGCCGATTTCAACTGCACCGTCACCGAGCCCGCCTACGTCAATGAAATCCTCGACCGCCTCAAGAGCGACGATCCGGTGACCTACCAGAAGCTCCTCTACGTCGAGCAGCCTTTCCCCTACGACCTCGAGGCGAACCGCATCGACGTGCGCAGCGTCAGCGCGCGCAAGCCGCTCTTCATGGACGAAAGCGCGCACGATTGGCGGTTTGTCAGGCTCGGCCGCGAACTTGGCTGGAGCGGTGTCGCCCTGAAGACCTGCAAGACGCAGACCGGAGCGCTGCTGAGTCTCTGCTGGGCGAAGGCCCACGGCATGACCCTGATGGTGCAGGATCTCACCAATCCCATGCTTGCCCAGATCCCGCATTTCCTCCTCGCGGCGCACGCCGGTACGATCATGGGCGCCGAATCGAACGGCATGCAGTTTTATCCCGAGGCCAGCGCGCCCGAGCGTCTCGTTCACCCCGGTCTCTACAAGAGGAAAGAGGGTGTGCTCGACGGTTCGACCCTGTCAGGTCCGGGCTTCGGGTATCGTGTGGAGGAAATCGCGCGGGAGTTGCCGGAGGCGGTGGGGTGAAGGTGACGTGCCCGCGCACTCGCGCTCCACGCTTGCGCTTTCCGATACAAACTCTTGGACTTCCAGAGTGAGCCAGATCAACGTTATCCTGAAGCCGGACAGCGACGGAACGCTTCATTTGCCGATTCCGCAGGAGTGGCACGGCCGCCCCATTCGGGTCTCCGCCAGTCTTGAGCCCGTCGAATCTTCCGATTCCTATTCCACCGAGTGGCAGGAATTGTTCGGCTCCATTGATGACGAGACGTTCGTCGCTCCCGTAAGATCAGGATCCCGATCCATCGAAGCCTTCGGCGAGGACTGAATGGTTTACTTCCTCGACACCAACATTTTCGTTGCGGCTCTCCGCGGCAAGGCACCCGGGCTGCGCGAACGGATCATGGCATTCCCGCCAAATCAGATCCGTGTTCCCCATCAGGTTCTCGCCGAGCTCCTCGTCGGCGCTGCCAAGAGCGGGCGTCCGGAACATCATCTGCAAAAGATTGAAACGCTCCTTGAACCGTTTGAGGTGGTTTGGCCGGACTCCCTTTCGATGCATCACCATGTCGAGATCCGGACCTTTCTCGAAAGGAACGGAACGCCGATCGGAGAAGCGGATCTCTGGATCTCGGCAATGGCGCGCAGTGCCGGAGGAACCCCGGTCAGCGACAATCACCGGGAGTTTGAACGCGTCCCGGATCTGCTGCTCGAAAACTGGCTCAACCAGTAACTGTATCAGGGGTTGCAGTGCCCTGCGAGGACGGCCAAGCTTGGAAACCAAGACCCTTTCCATGAACAAATCCCTGCTTTTTATCTCGTTCTCCTGCCTCGCGATCTCACTCTCGTTCGCCGAGCAACCCTCCTCTCTCAATCCCACCCAACTCGCCGAAATCCCCGCGGCGATGGAAGCGGAAATCGCGGCGCACCACACGGCCGGAGCGGTGACGCTCGTGCTGCAGGACGGCAAGGTGATCCACCACGGCGCGACCGGAATGGCCGATCGCGAAAAGTCGGTCGCGATGAGGGAAGACCACGTTTTCTGGATCGCCTCGATGACGAAGTCGATGAGCGTCACGGCGATCATGACTCTCGTCGATGAGGGCAAACTCTCGCTCGATGAACCGGCCTCGAAGTGGTTGCCGGAATTGGGCGAAATGAAGATGCAGGACGGCTCCGCCCCCTCGCGACCCATCACGCTGCGCGATCTCATGTCGCACACTTCGGGCCTCGCTTTTCCACCGCGCAAAGCCGATGACGGGGCCCAGTCGTTGAAGGGCTACACCCTCGCCCTCGTCAAGGCTCCGCTCGCCTTCGAACCGGGCACGGACTACGAATACGGATTCGGCATCACGGTGGCGGGCCGCATCGCCGAGATCGTCAGCGGCAAACCTTTCGATGTGTTTCTCCAGGAGCGCCTCCTCGATCCCCTCGGGATGAAGGACACGACCTTCCATCCCGACGAACACCTCCGCGCCCGCATCGCGAAGACCTACAAGACAGCCGAAGAGGGCGAGGGTCTCGTCGCGGCCTACAATCCCTTCGTCACCTCCGACGCCACAGTGCGCCGCATGACCGAGCCCTCGGGCGGCCTCTTTTCCACTGCGGCCGACCTCGCGAAATTCTACGAGATGATCCGCAACGGGGGTCTTCACGAAGGGAAACGCCTCGTCTCCGCAGCCGCCATCGCCGAGATGACGAAACCCCACACCGCCGGCGGCAAGGCGCAGAATTACGGTCTCGGATGGCAGTGCAACCTTGAGGAAAAGGCGATCGTGCCGGGCTTCTCCGCGGATTCGTTCGGGCATGGCGGTGCCTACGCGACGCACGGCTGGATCGACCCCGGGCATCGTCTCGTCGCGATCTTCCTCGTGCAGAATGTGCTGGTGAAGGAAGGCGGCA
>JALRFZ010000500.1 GCA_023253615.1 Verrucomicrobiales bacterium
ATTAAAGCCAAATATTATTACAATGGATTAAATTAAAACATATGGCAAAGAGAATTACTAAAACTGGAAAGAAAAAAACCATCCGAAGAACCTCAACTATGCTAAATGTTGTAGCCGAAGGTTAAAAGTTTCTTTCTTAAACCAAAAAGAAAAAACCCACCAGAACCAGAACAATGGCTGAAACTATCAAAGAAGGCCAATAAATCTTGGCAAGAAATTCCATAAAACTATTCGAAAAAGGTGAATCTACTGAACTTAAACCAAATAAACAAAAAAAAATCACAAAAAGTAGAGTTTCAAAAAAAGCTTCAAAAGAGAAACAGAAAAATAGCCCAGCAAAAGGATCTCTCTTAAAAATGGATAAAAAAGATTCATCAAAAATTAAAAACGCAATTAAATCAACAAATCTAACCTCAAAAAATCTGAGTAACTTAAAGAAAACGGTTTTTAAGACAAAATCTAAAGATCACTTACCAATCCTCAGTTTCAAGTCCTGATTCGGGCTCTGAACCAACGGAAGGGAGTCGATGTCCTTTCAGCTCCGTCGATCTCACTTTCCGACGGCGAATCCAAGCTCCTTGAAGTGACCCGGGAGTTTGTTTACCCGAGCGATTACAACCCGCCAGTGGAAGCGACGGAACTCGTTAAGGTGCCAGGCAATTTTCCCGCGAGCCCCGCAACTCCGAAGGACTTCCGGAAGATTCCGCTTGGCGTTCAACTCCAGGTCAAGTCAACCTTGCTGTCAGACGATCGGATCGAACTCGATCTTTCTCCCAGGATCTCTGAACTCCTGGAGTATGTGAACTACGGCGGTATGATCTGGCACGCCAAGAACGGCGCGCCCACCGGCATTCTTGTCTCGGAGAACGAAATCAAGATGCCCGTGTTCGATGCAAAGTCCCAACGCATGATCGTCCAGGTGGCTGATGGGCAAACCATCGTACTGGGTGGCGTGATTCAAGAACGCGAGCTGCAGATCGTCGACAGGTTGCCGGTGCTCGGACTCGTAATCGATTCTAAGAAAGCGGTCGAACGGCGCTTCATTTTCGTCTTTGTGACGCCGCGACTGTTGGATGCGGATGGATCGCCGGTAAACTCGAATCAATAGCGGTGATAGGAGTCGCAAGGGACTGCGGGCAGGAGTGCTCGCGCTCCCCTCAACACTTCCGCCCCCCCGTTCCTCACCGGTTTTTCCACCGCAAAACCACAGAGGACACCCAACTCTTGAAATCGTATCACGCCGTGATATAAAATCACACATTGCTCGATCGCTTTTACACTCCCCTGCTTCGGGAATCCTTCTACCGCACGGCTCTTCCATTTGCGGAGCCACGATCAACTCGAGATCGACGGGGTCATCGACACCGGTCGGAAAAAATGGCTGATCGAAGTGAAATCGGGGCGAACCGTCACCGCCGACGATGCTGCCCCGATCGAGCGCTGGCTGTCCCTGAAACCCGACCACGGACCGGGAGTGGTGCTTTACGGAGGCGGTGAATATCGGATCCTGTCGCGCAATGTCAGGGCGATTCCTGTATCGGCGCTGTTCGGTTAGGATGCGATCCCCGCCCGCCATGCCTTGAAACACGTGATGAACCCGGTCGCGAAATCCTGCGGTCGTTTCTCTATCCACTGCTCGATGAACTCCGGCGAAAACCAGCGGCCGCTGTCGACTTCCTTGCCGTGGATGCGGATCCGGCCTTTGGCCTCGGCGAGGAAGACTTCGATGAACTCGAGGTCGGTCGCCTCGCTCGCGTCGATCCGGGCGATCCTGACAAGATCCCCTTTCGGCTCGACCCAGATCTCCTCCCACATTTCGCGGACGGCGCAGTCGTGGTAGCTCTCGCCGGGATCGACGTGGCCCGAGGCGCTGCTGTCCCACTTCAGCCCATGGGTGTCCTTGAGATGGGAGCGGAACTGCAGGTAGATCTCGCCGAGCTTGTTCCTGACAAAGACATGCACGGCGCGGTGGAGGTGTTTCCCCGCGTGGATCTCGCGGCGCGGCAGGGTGTTGATGACGACGTCGTTTTCATCGACGGCATCGAGCGACTCGATCGCGGCGGGCGGCAGGAGACTGCAGGGATGCGGATCGAGGCGGTTCGAGAGCTCGACCCATTGCTCGAGCGACAGCTCCTCGGCCCGGGCGCTCGGCTTGAGCCCCATCGCGCCAAAAACCTCCTCCGACCGATCTTTCTCGAGCTGGAGATTGTTGTGGAGCTGTTTGCGACGCTGGGAAAAACCGCGCTTCACGACCTCGCGATAGACCTCGGGCGAATGCGGGGCGAGTTCGCCGGGCGGGCGCGGGTCGAAACGCACGATCGTCGAATCGACCGCGGGACGCGGGTGGAAAAGACCGGGGCCGACGGTGCGCAAAGTCTTGATGCGCCACCGCTCCTGCAGCATTAGGGTGAGCACGCCGTAGTCCTTGCTGCGCGGCTCCGCGACGAAACGATCGGCGACCTCTTTCTGCACCATGATGACCGCCTCGTTCACCGGACTGGGCGCATCGAGAAATCGCTCGAGGATGGTGTTGCCCACTGAATAGGGCAGGTTGCCGATGAACTTTACGGAGCCCTCGAGGAAAAGTGGGCGCACGTCGTATTCCGTCGCATCGGCATGGACGACCTCGACGCCACATGGCTCATATTTCTCCGTGAGAAACTGAGCGAGACGCCCGTCCGCCTCGACGAGGATCAGCCGCCGGCATTTGCCGACGAGGTGTTCGGTAAGGGCGCCGAAGCCCGGCCCGACTTCGACGACGCAATCATCGGGTCCCACGTGGAGCTGCGAGGCGATCCATTGGGAGAAAGCCGTATCAACAAGGAAGCTCTGGCCCAGCTTGCGGCTGGGGGTGAGATCGAAGCGTTTCAGCAGGCCCTGGAGTTCGGAAAGGTTCACGCGGCCAAGATGCGTGCATCGGGCGGGAAATCAATACGAGGCCGGCCAACGCATCCAAGGAGGGACGACATTCTTGTCGCCCGGTCATTGGCTCCGGCAACAAAACGAAAGGGCGACAGGAATGTCGCCCCTCCTTGATTTGAAACCGCGATAATGGCGGCTCAATGCGGCTCGGCCTGTTCGGCACCGTGACCGGTATGGGCGCGAACTTTCATCTCGGCGAACTTCGCCTCGGAGCCATGTTCATGCGGCGAGGCAAGCGACCCGAGCCAGGCGGCGAGGAGCCCGAGTGGAATGCTTGCAATGCCCGGATTCTGCAGCGGGAAGATCGCATTTTCGCCCATCACGTTGGGTCCGATGAGGATGAAAAGAATGCTCGCGACAAGCCCGACACCCAATCCCCAGACGGCACCGGCAGTGGTGAAGCGCTTCCAGAAGACCGACATGAGGATCACCGGCAGGTTCGCCGAGGCGGCCACGGCGAAGGCGAGACCGACGAGGTAGGCGACGTTCGTCTTGGGTCCGAGGAGGATGGCGATGGCGATGGAAGCGGCGCCGACCACGAAGGCGGTAATGCGCGCGACCTTCACCTCCTCACCGGGGCGGTGCTCCTTGCCATGATGGATCACGTTGGTGAAGAAATCATGGGCAAAGGAGGTAGAGGCGCTGATGGTGAGACCGGCAACGACCGCGAGGATCGTCGCGAAAGCGACGGCCGAGATGAAGGCGAAGAAGAGATCGCCCGCCAGCACCTTCGCCAGGAGCGGAGCGCTCATGTTCGGATTCGAGCGGACGAGGTCTCCGTCGAGCAGGGCCGCGGCACCGAAGCCGAAGAAGGTCGTCATGATGTAGAAGAGTCCGATGATGATCATCGCCCAGATCACCGAAACCCGCGCCGTTTTCGCATCCGGCACGGTGTAGAAGCGGATGAGGATGTGGGGCAGGCCCGCCGTTCCCAGAACGAGGGCGAGTCCGAGGGAGATCTGGTCGAGCGGATCGGTGAATTTCATCCCCGGGGTGAGGAAATTGACGGTGCTCTCGACGCCATCCTTGTTCACGGTGATGTTGGAGATCGAATCGAAGAACTTCGCGAAGCTGAAGTCGAATTCCTTCATCACGAGGATGCTGAGGAAAAGGCTGCCTGTCATGAGGAGGATCGCCTTGATGATCTGCACCCAGGTCGTCGCGAGCATGCCGCCGAAGACGACATACACGATCATCAATGCCCCGACCCCGATGACGGCGGTGTTGAATCCGACACCGGGAAGGAGCTCCTTCACAAGGACGCCTGCGCCCACCATCTGGGCGATCATGTAGAAAATGGAAACGAGCAGGGTGCTCAGTGACGCCATCGCGCGCACGGGACGCTCCTTCAGACGGTAGGCCAGCACGTCGGCCATCGTGTATTTGCCGAGATTCCGGAGCGGCTCGGCGACGACGAGCAGCACGGTGAGATAGGCCACGAGAAAGCCGACCGAATACATGAAGCCGTCGTAACCGCTTGTGGCGATCATCCCGGCGATACCGAGGAAAGAGGCGGCGGACATGTAATCACCCGCGACAGCGAGCCCGTTCTGCCATCCGGTGATGCGGCGGCCCGCGGCGAAGTAGGCGCTCGCTCCGCTGGACTTGCGGGCGGACCACCACGTGATCATCAGCGTCGCGGCGACGAACAGCAGGAACATGACGAGAGCCGCCGAGCTTTGCTGCGGCGGCGCGGGCGCGATGTCGGCGAGGAGAGGGAGGAAGCTCATTTTTTGTCTTTGTCAGGATTGGCGTGCTCGCCGAGGAGGTCATCGGCGAGGCGGTCGAAGCGGGCGGCGGCGCGCGTGTAGACCCATGCGACGATCCACGCCATGAAGAACTGGGAGAGCGCGAACCAGTAGGCGAAATTCGCGAGTCCGATCTGCTTTTTGGCGAGATCCGGGAACCAGCCCACGATGACGATGAGGGCGAAGTAATAGACGAGGAAGAAGAGACAGGCCGGCACGATGAAACGCTTCTTCGTGGCGAGGAGGGCCTCGAATTCAGGCCGGTGGATGATCTTTTCCCAGACCTCGGCTTGACGGTCGAGGTCCGCATCGCTGATCGGTTCGTTGTCCTTGTCGCTCATGGGCGGGGACACTAGGGACCGCGGCCGGGAATGGCAAGCGCGAAATTTCGGGAGGGACGCGGTCGCGCTCGCCACCCCCCCCGGAACCGATGATAGAACCCGGTCCAGCGGCTTGT
>JALRFZ010000563.1 GCA_023253615.1 Verrucomicrobiales bacterium
AGATCAATCTCACCCTCATCGAGCTGAGCGCGAAGGGCCTCATCGAAGGTGCTTCCCGCGTCGTCGTCTGGGGACCGTATGATCTGGACCTCCACCGAGCCCTCCAGGAAGAGACGGGATTGAGCGTGGCCTTTGAAAACCGTCCCGCCCCGGCTCCGTCGGCGGCACCGGCCTGGGACTTCGAACCTCATGAGGTCTCCCGCGCGCGCATCGCCCGCACCCGCCGCCGCCGCGGCCTCGTCGCGGGATTCCTCGCCCTGCTCGCCGTTTCCCTCCTCGCCGCCGCCGCGACCTTCCACCTCTGGCACCTCGACCACTCGAACGGGCAGCTCCGCGCCCGCATTTCGGAAAACCGCGGGGATGCCGACACCATCAGCGGCGCGATGGACCGATGGAACACGCTCGGTCCGGCGATCGACCCGCGCCGCTCGCCCGTGGAGCTTTTCCATCAGATCTCGACGCTGCTGCCCGAGACCGGCCTGCGCCTCACCTATTTCGAAGTGCGGGACGACAAGGTCATCGAAGTGCGCGCCGAAGGGGCAACGATGGCGAACGCGATCCAGATCAAGGGGGCGTTTGAAAAGGCCGAATCCCTCGCCGACTACACCTGGGAGATCCCGCCGCCGCGCGCCAAGGATGATCTGACGGAGATCATCGCCACGGGCACCTACCGCTTCTGAACCGATGAAGGCCAGTGAAAAACGACTCCTTTTCGCGCTGCTCGCGATGCTCTTCCTCGGAGCGGTCGTGATCGGGTCGGATTTCTATTTCGACAAGCGCGACGCCCTCGTCGCCGAGAGGTCCAACCTCGACACCGAGTGGGTCGAGATCGAGGCGCTCTTCGAGGAAAAGGAAATCTGGGAGATGCGCGCGGAATGGCTGGATCAGCACCAGCCGGAATTCGCCACGACCGAGGAAATCTCGCAGGAGATCTACCAACTGGCGCTCGCCGAAAAAGTCGATGGAGTGACCACCAGCAAACAGACCCTGTTGCCCACCGAGACGACGCCCGACTACGTGCAGGCCGGCGTCTCGCTCAGCGCCGCGGGCGATCTCGCCTCGGTCTTCCGCTGGCTCCATTCGCTGAACCGTCCCGAGGATTTCCGCGTCATCCGGAACCTGAAGGTGCAGCCGGACAAGGAGAAACCCGAGGAGATCATCGCCACCTTCGAACTGCTGCGCTGGTACGCGCCCCCGCAAGCATGAAGCGTTCCCTCTCCAGGCTCCTCCCCGCCGCCCTCGCCGTGTTCGCCACGGCGATCCCCCTGCATGCCGAAGACGCCGTGCTGCCGGCCGCGTTTCCGGTGACACGCTACACCGCGATCTGGGAGAATTCCCCCTTCAACCGCGAGGTGGTGAAGGCGGCGGCGAAGACGATGGAAAGCAGCTTCGCGGGTTCGCTGGTGCTCGAGGGCCTCGTCACCGACGACACCCTCGGTCCCATCGCCTACGTCCGCGACATCCGGGAGGACAAACCCATCGTCATCACCCGGGAATCGAGCGAGGCCCATCCCTTCACCATCGTCACCGCCAACCAGGTCGCCAATCCCGAGGAAACGAAGGTGACGGTGACGAATGGCACCGAGACCGGCGAGATCGGTTATGTCGTCGCCAAGCTCACCCAGGCCATCGCCGCGCCCGCTCCTGTCGCGCCTCCGCAGCAGCAGCGGCAGGGCCAGCCGCCCGGACGGGACGGCAAGGGCGTGCCACCGCTGCCCGGTGGCGGCGGGGCAGGTGGAGCGGGGGCTTCCCCGGCACTCAGCCGCAATCCTCCCGGCGCCAATCCCACCGCAACGCCCGCAGACTCCGACAAACCCACCAGCGTCGCCCCGGCGCTGGACAACATGGACGCCGAACCACGCCGCCGACGAGTCCCCCTGCCCGGCGGATGATCGCCCTTTTTTCTTTCCGACGAAACACCGACATGAAGACGTTTTTCCCCTTCCCTGCCCCCGCCCGGCTCATCGCCGCGCTCTTGCTGGCGGTCATCCCGAGCGGATCCGCGCAGGACAATCCCGCACCGAACGCTCCGGCGCAGGCTCCCGCGGCCACCAACGCCGATACCCCCCAAGCTCCCGCACCCGGCATCCCGGCTCCCGGCAGCGAGCCGATGACGGACGTGCAGTTCCCGAACACGCCCATCCCCGTGATCCTGCTCGAATACGAGCGCCTCACCGGCAAACGCGTCATCCGCGACACGTCGGTGCAGGATAAAAACCTCATCATCCAGACCTCCGGCAAAATGACCTACGCCGAGGCCGCCGAGTTCATCGAAAAAAGCTTCCTCCTGAACGGCTACGCCCTTCTCCCGACGGACAAGCCGGATCAGATGAAAATCATCGCCTACAACACGGAGAAAAAACCCAGCAGCCAGGGCCTGCCGATCTACACGACGCCCTTCCAGCTCCCCGAGACCGAACAGGTCGTCACCTACATCATGCCTCTCTCCTACCTCGCCCCCGAGGAAGCGGCGGAACTCTTTTCCAACGTGATCGTGCTGAACGCCTACGGCAAGATCACCCCCCTGAAGTCCTCCGCGGCCATCGTCATCACGGAGAGCTCGACGAACATCAAGCGCCTCATCGAGCTGCGCGATCACCTCGATGTCAGCCAGGTGCGGACGATCGACCAGACCTTCCAGCTCGAGCGCGCCGACGCCGCGGATGTCGTCGAGGCGCTCGTCGATGTGCTGGGGCTCGAGCAGGAAGGGGCCGCGAAGAGCTCCGGCAATCCCCAGGGCGGCGCCCCCCAGGCCCCGAACCAACCCGGCCAGCCCATCCCCGCGAATCTCGCCGTGAACGATGCGGCCGATTCCAATCTGCCCTCGCAGGCGCGCGGCAGCTCCTCCTTCGCCAAACCAAACGCCCCGAAACCGCGCGTCCGCGCGATCGAGCGCGCCAACCGCGTCCTCGTCATCGCGACTCCGCAGGACATGCAGTACATCGAGAGCATCATCAGCCACCTCGATGCCCCCGTCGAGACCTCCTCCTACATGCGGCGGCAGCTCCATTACATCCCGGTGGCGGACTTTCTCAAGATCGCCGGAAACGTCATCCTTCGTGGAGCCAAGGATGAAAACGGCGGCGAGATCGCCGGCGGCGAGGATCAGAACCAGAACGGCCTCGACAACACCGGCAACAACAACAGCAGCACCGGCGATCCCTCCGCCCTGGGCAGCAACTCGGGCCGCAGTGGCGGAGCCACGGGCGATCTCGGCAACGCGGGATCGGACCAGGCGACCCCGCCCCAATCCGTCGTGATCGGGAAGACACTTCTCATCGCCGACAACATCCAGAACATGCTGATCGCGTCCGGACCTCCGGAAAATCTCCGTCTCATCGAGGAAGCGCTCGATCTGATGGACGTGCGTCCCGTGCAGATCCAGATCTCGGCGATCATCTCGCAGCTCACCCTCGGCGATGATTTCCAGTTCGCCGCGAACCTGCTCCGCACTCTCGAGCA
>JALRFZ010000099.1 GCA_023253615.1 Verrucomicrobiales bacterium
AAGATCGTCTTGCCCGAGGCCGTGAGGATCGACTCGGGGTGGAACTGCACGCCGTAGACCTTTTTTTCCTTGTGTCGCAGCCCCATGATTTCGCCCTCGGCCGTCTCGGCGGTGATCTCGAGGCAGTCGGGCAGGGTGTCGCGCTTCACGATGAGGGAATGATAGCGCGTCGCCTCGAACGGCGACTCGATCCCTTTGAAAAGATCCTCGCCATTGTGGAGGATCGGAGAGGTTTTCCCGTGCATGAGCCGATCGGCCCTCACCACGTCGCCACCGTAGACCTCGCCCATGCACTGATGGCCCAGGCAGACGCCGAAGATCGGGATCTCGCCGCCGAAGGTGCGGATGACGTCGCAACTGATCCCCGCCTCGGTCGGCGTGCAGGGTCCGGGCGAGACACAGATGCGCCCGGGTGCCATCGCGCGGATCTCGTCGATCGTGATCTGGTCGTTGCGATGCACGACGAGATCGGCCCCCAGTTCGCCGAAGTATTGGACGAGGTTGTAGGTGAAGGAGTCGTAGTTGTCGATGACGAGGAGCATGGGACCGGGAAGCTACGGCGAGCCGGGGCGCGGGTCAAACGGAAGGGGCGGGCGGGCGGAGCTGCCGGAGGGCGCGGAGCAGGGTCTCCAGCAGGGCCCCTTCGGCCACGACCGGGATCACGTCGATGGGCACGAGATCGCCCGCCTCGTCGATGAACAGATTCGAGCCTCCCACGTCGAAGATGGCGAGGTGATCGTCCGGGCGGAACCAGGTCGCCTCGCAGAGCCGCACCAATCCCCGCGCTTTTATGAAACCGGCGATCTCGCGTTCGCTCGCATTGCGGCCCGCGATGAAGGGCTGCGAGGTAACGATGCAGAAGCGGCCTTCCCATTCGCGGAATCCTTCCAGCCGGTTCAGTCCGGGATAAAGCAGGTTGCCGAGGAAGAGACGCTGGAAGTATTGCGAGGGCGTGGCCGGCAGCACGCCGAACCAGTCGCTGATCATGCCCGAGACGACGTCGAGCGGAGTGGGAAAGAGGCCGTAGCCGGCACCGCGGGTGATTTTGAAGACCCGGTCCTGGGTGCCGTATCCAAAGAGATCGTGTTCCCTTCGGCCGCGGTGAAAGCAGCCGAGGGACTTGGGATCGACCCAAAGCTTCCGTTGATCGGCGAATTCTCCGAGGACGCCGATCTCGCGTTCGCTATTCACTCGGAATCGTTCAGCCGTCCAAGGCTGCGATCGATCTGCAGGGTTTTCTCTTCCCAGGACATCAATCGCTGCGAGGAGAAGACCCTCTCCGCCTCCTCGCGGGAGACCAAGGGGATCACGGGGCGGACCGTCGTCGTGCCTTCGGACACTTTCGGGCTGTCGTTCTCCGTCCATTCGGGGTAGCTGCCATCAGGATTCATGACGTGGTTTACTGTTCTCAAGTTCACCGTTTTTGCAAGCCCATATTTCCGGAGCCCTGAAAGTCTCACGGCGGGGCGCGGGACTTGCGGCGTTGCTTCCCGCTTGGAATTGAGGCACACTCGTCGGGTCAACAGGGTCGGACGACCGACTTGACCCTCTTTCATGCACCTCCCGACCCTCGCAAAATCTCCGATGCCTGCGGCCCTGCTCGCCGGGGCGGCTTTTTGGGGCGTAACGCTTGGAGGGGGCGCGCTCTCCGCCGCGATGAAACCGGACAAACTCCAGGCGATCGACCGCGGGATCGAGGCGGCCATTTCCCGCGCCGATATCCCCGGAGCGGTCCTGCGGATCGAGTCGAAAGGCGAGGTCTACGAAAAGGCCTATGGCAAACGTCTCGTCTCGCCCGGTTCCGAGGTGATGACGGTCGACACGATTTTCGATCTCGCGAGTCTCACGAAGGTGATGGCGACGACGCCCTCGATTCTGAAGCTGCTCGAAGACGGCCGTCTCTCCCTTGACGACCCGGTCGCGAAATGGATTCCCGAATTTCTTGCCGGCGGCGTCCGTCCCGAAGCCGCCGAGCCGAAACCGGTAGCGAAGGAGCGCGAGGGCATCACGATCCGTCATCTGCTCACCCATCAGAGCGGCCTGCCGCCGGGAATCTTTCTCAGCGAGGGCGACTTCTGGGGCTACGACGAGGGCGTGCGACGCGCCGCCACGGTGGGCCTGCTCGAAAAGCCCGGGACCCGCTTCCGCTACAGCGACGTGAATTTCATCCTCCTCGGCGAGATCGTGCGCCGCGTCTCGGGCGATCGGATCGAGGTCTTTGCGGAGAAGCAATTTTTCGCGCCGCTCGGCATGACGGAGACCGGCTACCGCCCCGCGGTGGAGTCGCTCGCGCGCATCGCACCGACCACGGTGATCGCGGACTACGGCCTGCTCCGCGGACAGGTCCACGATCCCACGGCGCGTCGCATGGAGGGCATCGCGGGGCATGCCGGTCTTTTCGGCACGGTGCGCGACGTCGCGATCTACACGCGTTTCTTCCTGACCGGGAAAAGGCCCGATGGACAGACCTTGCTGTATCCTGACACGATCACCCAAGCGACCACGAACCAGCTCCCCGCCGCCCTCGGCGTGGCGCGGGGACTCGGGTGGGACATCTCCTCATCCTTCGCCCATCAGCGCGGCGAGAAATTCCCCCTCGACGGATTCGGTCATACCGGCTGGACCGGCACCTCGATCTGGGTCGATCCCGGATCGGAGACTTTCGTGATCCTGCTGACGAACCGCAACCACCCCTCCGAAGACGGCAAGGTGAAGCCGCTCCGCACCCTTGTCGGCACGCTCGCGGCCGAGGCGGTGGGATACACCAAGCCCGTCCCCGCGCCCGGGCCGGCTGCGGAGACTGTCGCGCCGACGGCGAAGACCGCTGCGGGCGATCCCGCGACCGTGCTCAATGGAATCGATGTGTTCGAGCGCGATGGCTTTGCCCTGCTGAAAGGGAAGAAGGTCGGCCTCGTCACCAATCAGACGGGGATCAATCGCCAGCGGCGTTCGACGATCGATCTCCTCGCCGACGCGCCGGAGGTGGAATTGAAAGTGCTCTTTTCTCCCGAGCACGGCATCCGCGGAGTGCTCGACCAGGAGGTGATCGACGACGAGATCGACGCCGCCACGGGCCTGCCGGTCTACAGCCTTTACCAATCCGAAAAGCGCAAGCCGACACCGGCGCAGCTCGAGGGGCTCGATGCCCTGGTCTTCGACATCCAGGACATCGGTTGCCGTTTCTACACCTATGTCTCGACGATGGGGCTGGCGATGGAGGCGGCGAAGGAAGCGGGAATCCGTTTTGTCGTGCTCGACCGCGTCAATCCCATCGGCGGGGTCATCGTCGACGGGCCGGTGCGGACGGGCGAGGGGAACGACTTCGTCGCCTTTCACGAGATCCCCGTGCAGCATGGCATGACGACCGGAGAGCTGGCACGGATGTTCAACGCCGAGCGCAAGGTCGGGGCCGACCTCGTCGTCGTCCCGGTGGAGGGGTGGAATCCCGCGATGCGTTTCGACGAGACGGGACTGCCCTGGGTGAATCCCTCGCCGAACATGCGCAGTCTCACCCAGGCGCTGCTGTACCCCGGCGTCGGTCTGGTCGAGTTCACGAATGTCTCGGTGGGACGCGGCACGCCCTCGCCTTTCGAGCATATCGGAGCGCCGTGGATCCACGATGGCAAGCTCGCCCAGAGGATGAGGCGGGAATCCATCCCCGGCGTCGAGATCCTGCCCGACCGGTTCACGCCCGAGGCGAGCGTCTACAAGAACGAGGATTGTGCCGGAGTGCGGTTTTACCTGAGCGATCGCGAGGCCTTCCGCCCCCTCGATCTCGGCATCGAGCTGATGCGGGCGCTGCAGGGGATGTATCCGAAAACCTTCACGCTCGAGTCGAAGGGCAACGTCCTCCTCCGCCATGCCCCCACGATCGAGGCCATCCTCGGCGGGGCCGGGCGCGACGAGGTCCGCGCTCTCTGGAGGCCGGGACTGGAGGAGTTCTTGAAACGGCGCGAGACCTACTTATTGTATCCACGGCCCTGAAGCACGCGGGCCGGACAAGAACATGGGCAGAAGATCACAGGATGGCACGGACAAGGGGAGCGGCGACTCCTCGCGCTACTCCGTGGACCAATACGAGCGTCCCGTGCTCGAGACGCCGAACGGGGCGAAGCGCGTCCTCATGCACAGCTGTTGCGCGCCCTGCGCCGCAGAGGTGATGGACGCCCTCGCCGCGTCGAAGATCGAGACGACGATCTTTTTCTACAATCCCAACATCCACCCGCGCGACGAGTACGAGATCCGCAAGCAGGAGAACATCCGCTACGCCGAGAAGCTCGGGATGGCTTTCGTCGACTGGGATTACAACGTGCGCGACTGGTTCGACCGCACCGAGGGCATGGAGCACGAGCCAGAGCGGGGGATCCGCTGCACCGCGTGCTTCGACATGCGATTCGAGGTGACGGCCGACTACGCGGCCGCGCACGGATTCGACCTGATTTCCAGCACGCTCGGGATCTCGCGCTGGAAAAACATGGATCAGATCAACGGCTGTGGCGAACGCGCCGCGGCGCGTCATCCGGGCATGACCTACTGGACCTTCAACTGGCGGAAGGAGGGCGGCGCCCAGCGCATGATCGAGATCTCGAAGCGGGAGGAATTCTACCAGCAGGAATACTGCGGTTGTGTCTACAGTCTGCGCGACACGAACGCCTGGCGCGACTCCAAGGGGCGGCCGAAGATCAAGCGGCTCGTGAAATTCTACGGTCGCGACGCCGTTGTCGGGGAAGGGGAGTCGGCCGAAGCGACCGGCTCCTGAATTTCCTCCTTGAAAATCCCCGGGCAGGCGGGACACTATCGGCCCGCCAGAAGGGTCCACCGGACCGGACCTCTCGGGCGACTCCAAACCCGTCTTTCGAGACGGATCGAAAAAAGGAGGGATGGCTGAGTCCGGTTTAAGGCGCTCGACTCGAAATCGAGTGTAGGGAAACCTACCGTGGGTTCGAATCCCACTCCCTCCGCCATCGACAGAGGCCGGACCCGGCGAAGCGGGGCCGGCCTTCGTCGATTTTGGAGAGAAGGGTTCGAACTACGGTTCGATTCGGAGCGAGCGAATGCGAGCGTAGAAAGACGGAGGCGGAGCCGTAGTCAATCCCACTCCCTCCGCCATCGAAAGAGGCCAGCCCCGGCGAAGCGGGGCTGGCCTCTTTCGATTTTGAGAGGAAGGGTTCGAACATCGGTTCGATTCGGAGTACGCGGAGGAATCGCCCCAAACCGTTCCGGACGATTCTTGCCCCGACGCTTACCCGCCGGAGAAACGCTCATCCGTCGCCTCCGAACCACCGGGGGACGATCCCGCACGCCTTTGCCGTGAAGTTGTCCACCCAGCTCTCCGCGGCAGTCCTGGTTCGCGGGCAGTCCGGGCCGGAGGGCGGACATCCGTTGGCCCGGGATCCCGCGGGGATCGACCTGCCCGGTATCGCCGCGCCTTTCCCGAGAACACCACGCTCCCGGTCTTTGCTTGTGGCGGGAAGACAAGGAAGCATTGAAGGAGCCGCCGATGGGTCAGCCGTCGATCAATCCTCCTCGTCGCGCCGGACAAACCGTCGCCGGTGCCAGAGTAGCCAGAGCAGACCGAGGATCCCCCAGGTCCAGGCCGCGTAGATGTGGTGCGACACCGTCGTCGAGGGTACCCAGGCCGGAGTGGCCCGGGTCGTCGCGGCGAGCACGCCGAGGAGGACGAGAAACCGCACCCACCACGATTTCGCGAAGAAACCCTCGAGGTTGCCGCTGTGTCCGAAGAGCACGCGCGAACCCACGACGAGCATGAGCATGCCGAATCCGCCGATGTAGAGGAGGTGCTCGATCGCGACGTGCTGCACGTAGTGGAAGGGCGCGAGGACGATGCCGAGCCAGCCGATCGCGAGCGACCAGAAAAGTCCGGTCGTGAGCGAGCCGCCCCGGCGCGTTTTCCAGTCCACCTCCAGCAGCAGGTAGCCGGCCGCGACGATGGCGCGGACCGCGTAGCCCGCCGCGATCTGGCCGTAGGCTTCGAGAAAAAAGCTCCCCACCAGCAGGAGGGCGGCGGTGAGGGCGCGGAGCCGTTTCACCCGGGTTTGCGCCGCGGTCTTCGGATCCCCGAAGTCGCCGCCAAGCATCCGGGGGAAGACGAAGGAGCCGATCCCGAGCACGGGAGGCAGCAGCAGGCCCTGATAGAGGAGGAGATTGGAGAGACGGTAGAGCTGCGGATCGTGCAGGCTCGCAGCGGTGAGATGCAGGATCGTCCCGGCGAGTCCGCAGATCAGGCCGGTCAGCGCCAACAGCATCTGCGGGGGCGGCGCCTCCTTGCGGAATCCCGCCACGCGGACGACGAGACAGAGGAGCAAGGACCCTAGCAAAGCGACAAAACAGGCATCGCCCCAGGCGAGCTGCTGGCGCAGGTGCAGGATCGCGCCGGCCTGGTGCAGGCCGAAGAGCCAGAGCAGCTCCGCCGGCGTCAGCTTCGGCGCGGTGGCCATGCGGGGGGCGGCCGTGCCGAGGAAGCCGACGACGAAAGCGCCGCCGAAAGCCTCGATCATGAGCCGGGCATGGACGAGGTTCGGAAAGTAGGTGAGCTGTTGCGCGTAGAAGAGCGGCCACAGCGCCACTCCGGCGACGCCCCAGGCCGTGCCGCTGGCGAAAAAGAGCCGGTAGGGCTCCGCCGCGAGCCAGGCGAGGCCGCCCTTGCGGGGGCCTTTGGCCTGGTGCTTGCGGTGCTTGCAGGCGGGAAAACTCATGATGGACCGGCGGCACGCGATGCGCCCTCCTCCGGGACCTTACACCATCGCGAGCGAGGGGTGGCGTTCTTCTTCCCGGAGATAACAGCCGGGATCGGAGCCCCAGAGATCGCCGTCGTTGGCGAAGGCGGCCCGGGTGCGGAAACCGCCGCCGCAGATCCCGAACCAACGGCAGCCCGCGCAGGGACCGCTGAGGCGCGCCTGACGGTCCTCGGAGGAGAGCTGCCCGATCGAGCGGATCGAGGCGAGGGTCTCGGCGGAGACCGGATTGCGGCCTTCCCAGATTTCGGAGAAGGGCTGGAGCTTCACGTTGCCGAGGAGGACATCCTGCCAGAACTGGTCGGGGTGGACGTTGCCCTGGGTGTCGATGTTGGCGATGCCGCGTCCCGAGCTGTTCGCCCCGCCGCCGTTCCATTTCAGGAGCCGCCTTGCCTCCTCGAGGTTGGGGTGGTTTTCCCGCTCCATCCGCACGAGCAGGTAGGCTCCGTCGGCGGGCTGGGTCACGGTGAGCAACTCGCGGTCGACGCCCTGGGCGTGCCAGGTCTCGACGCGGGCGATGAGGGTGTCGATGGCGCGTCGCGCGGCCTCGGGCGAGAGCACCTGCAGCTCGCTGCCTCGGCCGGCCGGGACGAGGTGGTAGAAACAGACGCGCTGGATCTCCTCCTCCTCGATGAAATCGAGGATGCGGTCGATGTTCTCGACGTTGTGTTTCGTCAGGGTGAGCCGCAGGCCGGTCTTCTGCCCGACCGCGTGGCAGTGGCGGAAGCCCCGCACCGCCGCGTCGAAGGCCCCTTCCTTGCGGCGGAAATGGTCGTGGATCTCGCCGATGCCGTCGAGGGAGATCCCGACGTAGGCGACCTGCGCGGCCTTGAGAAGGGCGGCCTTCTCCTCGGTGATGAGGGTGCCGTTGGTGGAGATCGTCAGCTTGAGTCCGGCGGACGAGGCGCTCTCGACGAGATCGAAGAAGCGCGGGTGGATCATCGGTTCGCCGCCCGAGAGCAGCAAGGAGGGCACCTCGTAGGCGGCGAGATCGGAGACCACTTTCTCCATCTCCTCCCAGGTGAGCTCGCCCGGATATTTCGCCGCGTTCGAATCGGAATAGCAGTGGACGCAGCGGAGGTTGCACGTGCGGGTGATGTTCCACACGGTGATGGGCTTGCGCGCGTTGGCACTGCGGTGCGGGTGCGTGCCTTGGCCGTAGCGGAGACCGTCGGCGGGCTGCGCCGCTCCGGTCCAGAGTTTGGTGAGATTGATCATGATCTAGGGGTGGTGGAAAGAAGCCGGGGGATCAGTTGGCGAGGGCGGGCTGGTAGCTGCAGGCGGGATCGGCCGCGAAGGGATCGCCGGTGATGCCGTAGGCCCGCGCCCGCGAGCCGCCGCAGAGGGTGCGGAATTCGCAACGCCCGCATTTGCCGCCGAGCGCGTCGCTGTCGCGGAGGGAAACGAAGAGGGGATGGTGGCGGTAGATTCCGGCCGGGTGGCTCTCCCTGACATTCCCACAAACGATCGGAAGGAATCCGCTCGGCGAGACTTCGCCGGTGTGCGAGATGAACATCACCCCGCGACCGTCGCGGATCCCGGCGGGCGAGCCCAGCCCCGGGCGCGAGCGGGCCATCCCGCCGCCGCGCTGCTGGATGAGGACGCGGCGGAAATGGTGGCCCTCGGTGGTCTTCACCGCGAAGGGCGCGTGGCCGACGAGGCCGGCCATGTCCTCGAAGATCCGCTCGACCGCCATGGCGTCGGGCAGGGCGTCGAGCCCGGCGCGTCCCGTCGGCACGAGGAGAAAGACGCTCCACATCGCCGGCTTCAATTCGAACATGAGCCGTTTGAAGGCCTCGTATTCGCCGAGGTTGTCGCGGGTCAGGGTGGTGTTGATCTGCACGCCGAGATCCGCCTCATGCGCCCGGCGCACCGCCCCGAGGGTGCGCTCGTAGGTGCCGGCGACGCCGCGGAAGGCATCGTGGGTCTCCTGCGTCGCCCCGTCGAGGCTGAGGGAGATGCGCTGCACTCCGGCGCGTTTCAATTCATGGAAATCGGCGCGGAGCAGGAGAGGCGTGGCCGAGGGGCTGAGGCCGACATGCAGGCCCGCTTCGGTCGCGTGGCGCACGAGGTCGAGGGCGTCGCGCCGCATCAGGGGATCGCCCCCGGTGAGAATCAGCATCGGCGGCCGCCACTCTGCGAGCTGACCGATGAGCCGCCGTGCCTCCTCCCCGTCGAGTTCTCCGGGATGTCGTCTCGCCTGGGCTTCGGCCCGACAGTGTCGGCAGGCGAGGGCACAGGCCCGCGTGATCTCCCAGAAGACGAGGAAGGGGCGGTCTTCGAAATCAAAAGCGGGCACCGGTGAACGGCTGCCCGTTTTCGAAGCGGCGGAAAAGGGAGACATCGAGGCAACAATGAAAGAATATCCTTTCGTGAATGCTCCGCGCCGATTGTCATGGGCTGCGCACGATTTGGTGTCCCGCCCGGGTTGGCGTCCGCCACCCGGGGGGATCACCTCGATGTCTGCGGCCGCTATCTTTTCGCCTTGCCCTTGCCGGTGACGTTGATGTCGAACGGCACTTCGTTGGGGTCGTTGCTGGCGACCTGCACCTTGGCCTTGCTGCTGCCCTTGGCGCGTGGTTTGTAGGTCACGCTGAAGGTGGCGCTGGCTCCGGGGGCGAGGGTGCCCACGGGCAGCGGGGTGGCCAGGAATTCCCGGGCGTCGGCACCGGTCACGCGGACGGAGAGTCCGGTGAGGGGCTCGGCGCCGTCGTTCCGCACGGTGAAGACTTTCGGCGCGGAGCGCTTTTTCACCTTCACGGTGCCGAGATTCACCTTTCCGGCATTGTCGACGAGGACCTTTGCCCCGGGATGCATCACGGTGATGTCAGGCTCGATCTTGACGGTGACGGACTGATTGAACATGGGAGGCATTCCAGGATGGAAGGCGACCTCCTCACCAAGCGTCCAGACATCCGACACGTTCGAGAGTTGCAGCTCCTCGACACCGTCCGGCAGATCGACCGTCACGAAAAACGTGGCATTGCCAGCGAGATGGGTCACCGAATCGATCGGCACGGGCACGTTGTCCATCAGGGTTTCATCGTAGTAGGTCAACAAAAGGTCTTCCTTTTCCAGAGACGGGACGCTTTTGAAGAGATTCAGGCGGAAGCCTTCTCCGGTGAATTGCGAGACATAGGCCTTGTTCGGGATCAACACGCCGCCGCCGGCCTGCAGGTTGATGAAACCGCCGACCGTCACACCATCACCGGTCGCCCGGCAGACGAGAATCCAGCCTCCGACATCGTCGTTCGTGGTGGCATAGACCGGGTCGGTCTCGCCGGGGATCGGTGTCATCTCCCAGGTCCGGGGATGGACGCGGTACCACTGCAGGTCGATCCCTCCGGTGATGGGGGAATCATCATCCGTGAGGTCCCGGATGTCGAAGGTGGCTTCCATCCCGTGTCCGACCCAGGGGTACATCCCTCCGGTGATGAAAATGCTGGAATCGACGCCCCAGCCCGCGAAGCGGGTCTCGATGATGGAGACCTCCGCGGAGACCACGTTCGAGACCTGTCCTGCGCGTGTGCCGCCTTCGACCCTGAGACGGTAGAAATAGTTCCCGCCGGGATCGAAGCTGAAGTTGTTGGTGTCGTTCGCCGGGGTGCGGAGCACATCGCCGCCCCATGGCACGTCGGCCCGTCCGTCGGTGCCGTTGAGGGATCGCTGCAGGACGTAGGCATCCGCGCCGAACTCCGCCGGAGGAAAAAACCGCAGTTCGATCACGGCGTCGCTGCCTCCGCCGAAGGTATCGGGATAGCGGTGGCTCTGGTAGACCCAGAGGCCTCCGATCGAACCCACCGGATCGGTGAAGGGCGCGATGTCGGGCACGGTGCCGCCGCTGCCGGGAATGAGAACTGGGCGTGAGCGATTCCGGCTCCGCCGAACATCACCAAGCCCGTGAGGGCGAAGAGAGCGTTGGCGAGCCGGGGCGTGGGATTGCGACGCGGGAGGTTTTCACAGGGTCTCTGGTTTTTCATATCGGGAGGGGTTGGGTGAAGGAGGCTTTCCGCATCAGCGGTAGTGCTCCCAACTCAAACTCCGGCTCCTTGCGTGATCCGACCACGGAACGATTGTCCAAGGCCACGCGTATCTTGTGTGGCGACAATGCGTCCTGTCGAACCATCCTTGTCGAACGTTGCCCCAGCCTTCTGGAAATCCTACCGGGCCGACGACAAGGCCGCTCGCAGTTGCCTGCGGAACCACTCGCGGTCGGCCTGATTTCCCGCATCCAGATACGTGGAATGCGGAGTGACCATCCTGCGGCGTTCAATCGTGTCCGATCCCACGACCCACTCTCCGCGCTCTGCGGCATAGGCTGCTCCGCTCGGAGAAAGGACGTAAGCTTTGAACCGACCGGCGAGTCCCTCGGCACCAAGCCGTTCATGGAGCGAGTCGAATCGCTCGATCGGGGCAATGGGATCCTCGAGGTAGTGAAAGCCGATGAGGCGTTTGTCAGGGTGTCTCCGCAGGGCATCCGTGATCCGACTCCACTGTTCATCGGTCAGGGTGAGGGCGCGCTTCTTTTCCATCGACTGGGGAATCCGCATCATCACCTGAGGCACCCGCATCGCGGGCAGGGCCGGTTGGCCGAGGACGGCGGTTTTCACGCAGGGCTCGTCGAGGAGCGCGAGGGGAAAGGTACCCGTGAGGCTGTTGCCGATGACGATGAGATCGCGTCCACCCTCACGCCGCGAGACGGATCGGGCGATCGCGCGGACATCATCGACGATGGGGCCGGTCGACTCGAGGGAGACGGGATTCCAGGTGCCGCTCTCGCGCAGCAGCTTGATGGAGCCGAGTTCCTCGTCGTAGCCAAAGGCGGGTTCGCCCTTGATCGGATCGCCGTAGAGGCTGGGAAAATAGACCCGGTAGCCCCACGACTCGAGTTCGAGCGCGAAACGGAGGAAGTCGCCGCTGAGTCCGTTGATGGGATGCAGCAGCAAGACGGGGCGGCCGCCGGACCGCGTCCGCCACATCGGATAGGATCGGTCCGTGCCGGAAATCGCGACCTCGCTGCGGACGAAGCGCGATTCGCGTGGCAGATCCGGCGCGACCTGCGGCTTGCCCATCGAGACACAGCCGGTGAGAAAGAGACCCGACGAAAAAACGACGGCCGCGAGCCGGAGAGAAATTCCTCCGTGGCAGGACTTCGCGCTTGCGCGGCTCGACATGACAAAGGAGATCCCTCATGGATCACAAAAGACAAGCGACGAATTTAAGGAATCTTAACTAATTTGCCCCGAAACCTACGGATGGAATCCTCCACCGACCGCCCCACGAGCTTGCCACGCCTCAAGCTCACCCTGCGTCCGACCGCCGAGTCCATCGTGCGGAGCGGGCATCCGTGGGTCTACTCGGAGAGCATCCGCGACCAGAACCGCGAGGGCGCCGCCGGCGAACTTGCCGTCATCTACGATCGCAAGGACGAATTCCTCGCGGTCGGCTTTTATGATCCGGATTCGCCGCTGCGCGTGCGCATCCTCCACGCCGGCAAACCGGCCACGATCGACGAAGCCTGGTGGCGGGCCAGTCTCGATCGGGCGCTGGCGCGTCGCGAGGGCATCGCCGATGCACGGACGAACGGGCTGCGGCTCCTCAATGGTGAAAGCGATGGCTGGCCGGGGCTCGTCCTCGACCGCTACGACACCACGCTCGTCGTGAAACTTTACAGTCCGGCCTGGCTCGAGCGGCTGGAGATGGTACGGGCGATTTTTTTAGAGCGACTCGGGCCGGAACGAATCGTCCTCCGCCTCAGCCGCAACCTGGAGGAAACGGCGAGGGAGTCGGGTCATGAGGACGGGACGATTCTTCACGGCCCTCCGCTCGAGGGACCGGTCGTCTTTCTCGAGGAAGGACTGCGTTTCGAAGCCGATGTCTTGAAAGGGCAGAAGACCGGCTTCTTCCTCGACCAACGCGAGAACCGGAAGCGCATCGGGCAGCTCGCTCACGGACGCGACGTCCTGAATGCCTTCAGCTTTACGGGCGGCTTTTCGCTGCACGCGGCCCGCGGAGGCGCCCTCTCGGTGACCGATCTCGATCTCAGCTCGCATGCTCTCGAGGCGGCGGCGCGGAATTTCGCCCTCAATCGCGAGGATCCGCGGGTCGCGGCCTGCCGGTATCTTTCGGTGCAGGACGACGCCTTCGCCTGGATCGATCACAAGCGTGATGTCTCCTACGATCTCGTCATCACCGATCCGCCGTCGCTCGCGAAGCGCGAGGTGGAGCGGGCGCGCGCGATCCAGGCCTACGGACGCCTGAATGCGAATGCGATCCGGCTCCTGCGCCGCGGCGGGATCCTCCTCGCCGCCTCGTGCTCCGCCCACGTCAGTGCGGACGAGTTTTTCGCTGCGGTGCGTCAGGCCGCGCGTCAATCGGGACGGCGTTTCGAGGAACTCGAAACCACCCGCCACGCCCCCGATCACCACGCGACGTTTCCCGAGGCGGAGTATCTGAAAGGGATCTACCTGGCTTTCGATTGACCGAATGTGGCTGCGCCATCAGTCGCGGGAGACGCGCGATCTTCGGCTGAAGCCGAAGCCACATTGACCTTTCGAATGGAATCGGTTAAAAACGCGTTCCCACCATGAAGCGTCGCCATTTCCTCCAATCCTCCCTCGCCTCCTTCCTCAGCGTCCCGGCCTTCGCCCTTGAGGCGGACAATCCCTACCGCAAGAACATCGGGATCCAGCTCTACACCCTGCGCAACCAGATCAAGGAAGACCTCGCCGGCACTCTCAAGGCCGTCGCCGCGGCCGGATACCGGCAGGTCGAGGCCTACGGCTTCCCCGACGCGACCGCGCTCGAGCTGATCAAGGTCTCGAAGGATCTCGGCATGGCCGCGAACTCCTCGCATTTCGCCTGGGAATCCGTGACCGATCCCGACAAGGCTGGTGTCGCGCCCTTCGCGGAGATTCTCCAAAAGGCGAAGGATGCCGGGCTCTCCCATCTCGTCATTCCCTACCTGCACGGCGACACGCGCAAGACCGCCGATGACTACAAACGCCTCGGCGAGCGTTGCAACGCCGGTGCCGCTCTCGCCAAAGAAGCGGGCATCCAGCTCGCCTATCACAACCACCAATTCGAGTTCCAGCCGCTCGAGGGTGGCAAGTCGGGCTTCGACGTGTTCATGGCGGAGTTTTCCCCCGAGATGAAGTTCGAGCTCGATGTCTTCTGGGTGAAGGTCGGCGGACTCGATCCGGTGGAGCTTCTCGGCAAGATGAAGGGACGCGTCTCGCAGATCCACCTGAAAGATTTGAAGGACGGTCTGACGCTGCCCGAATTCGGCAGCGTGCCGGCCGACGCCTTCAAGGAACTCGGACAAGGCGTCATCGCGATGGAGCCCATCATCGAAGCCGCCGCCCTCGCCGGTGTCGTCCACGCCCATGTCGAGCAGGATCAATCGCCCGATCCGTTGAAGAGCATCGGGATGAGCATGGAGTATCTGAAAGGGCTTTGATCACCCGGCCCCGGGTAGAGCCAAGGGAACCGCCCAAGGAATCCACCCCGCGCGAAGAATCGCGAGCAGCACGGTCACGACGATTGCGGCGAGCAGTGTCGAATAAAGAACCGCGGCCGCGGCGAAGCGGGCGTCGCCCCGGAACTCGTGCGCGAGGAGGGCGGCGTTCACCGCCGTTGGAGCGGCCGTGCCGAGGATGAGAATCGCGGCCAGTTCATCGCGGAAGCCGAAGGCGAGGGTCAGGACGCAGGCCGCGAGCGGACCACCGATCAAGCGGATGACGAGGGCGATGCCGAGGTTGCCCACCGGAGCCGGCGGTTTCGTCTGCGAGAGCTGCACACCGAGGGTGATGAGGGCGAAGCCAAGCAGTCCATCGGCGAGATAGGTCAGGGGCGTCCACACGAAGATCACTTCCTCGAGCGGATTGCCGATCCCGCGGAGAATGAGGGCGAGCAGGATCGCGTAGGGCGAGGGTTGCTTGAGGATCGGACGGAAGAGTCCCTTTCGCTCGCTGCTGCCGGCATTCGCGAGAAAGACGCCGAGGGAGAAGCTCGTGAGATTCATCGTCGCGAGCACGAAGACCTGGATGACGGGGCCGATGTCGGAGAAGGCGAGCGTCATCAGCGGGATGCCCCAGTTGCCGCAGTTGTAGATCATCGTGCTCAGCTTCATCGCGTAGCGCTGGCCGGGCGGTTGCTTGCGGATGGCGCAGGCGATCCAGCTCAATGCTCCCATCGTGAGGATGACCGACACGGTGAAGGCGACGACTTTCAGACCGATCACGGCGTTGAGATCCGAGGTCGAGAGCCGCACGAGGATGAAGGCGGGGACGAAGAGGTAGAGATTCAACTTTACCAGTGTCTTCAGGTCGAGCCCGAAGAGACGGTCAAGTCCCCAACCCAGCCCGACGAGGGCGAGGATGGGCAGGGCGACATCGACAAAGATCTGAAAGAGCATCCGCGCCGATCATCGACCGGACCACGATCACCGGCAAACGGGAAAAGCGAGTGGAAACCTGTAGCCGGCCTCCGTGAGGCTGGGTCGTGGGCCGAGGGACGTCCGACACGGGGTCACTGCCCCCGGCTACAAGGCGTGATGCGTGAGTCTTGTAGCCGGCCTCCGCGAGGCCGGGCCGTGGGCCGAGGGACGTTCGAACCGGGGTCGGTGACCCCGGCTACACTATTGTTTCGGGGGCGTCAGCAAATACGCCAGGAGATCGGCCATCTCCTCCACCGTCACCGTCGCCTCGAGACCCTCGGGCATGAGCGATTGGCCGAGCCCCTTCATCGAGGCGACCTGATTGCGGGGGAAGGTCTTGTCGATCCCCCCCGGCATCCGCAGGGTGATCTCGGACGAGTTTTCCGTGAGGATGAATCCCGTTGCCGCGGTGCCATCGGTCAGTTCGTAGGTGTAGGCCTGGTAGAGGGGGGCGACCTCGCGATTCGGATCGAGGATGTTGCCGAGCAGCGTCTCCGCTCCCGCCGAGGCGAAACTCGCGATGGGCGGGCCAAGCTCCATGCCTTCGCCCTCGTGCGACTTGTGGCAGGCGAAGCACGCCTTCATGAAAACGGCTTTGCCCTTGGCCGGATCCCCCTGTTCCGCAAGAGCCGGTTGATAACGGGCGATCACGTCGCTGCGCTTCACCACCGGCGGCAGCACTTCGGCGGCGAGTTTCTGCACGCCCGCATCGGCGTGACGACGGAGGTTTTCGATGAGGCTCGCGGGCGCGACGTCGAGGGTCACGGTTTTGGCCCGGACCGCTTCGAGGAAGGCCGTCGAGCTCTTCGCATTGCCGAGGATGCGTCCGCCCAGTTCATCGCGGGCCGATGATTCGAGCGAGGCAAAGCGCGCGATGAGAAAGTCGAGATCGGAGATCGCGCCGACGAGCGCTGCAGCGAGCGCGGGATCGGCTTTGCCTGCCGCAAGGACCGCTTGCAGACGCGACTGTGAATCCGCCGTTGGCAAAAGGGCGAGGAGCCGCACCGCGGAGACGCGCGCGGCGGTGGCGGCCGAGGCATCGGCGAGCAGGGTACCCGCGTGGTCCGTCAGAGCGCTCCATCGCGTCGAA
>JALRFZ010000130.1 GCA_023253615.1 Verrucomicrobiales bacterium
TGGCCCTTCACGCGCTACCGCAGGGTGCCGACCGCGCCGAATTCGTGCAGATGGTGATCGAGGCGATGATCCCGGCCGTCGCCCGCGCCG
This sequence comes from Verrucomicrobiales bacterium, assembly GCA_023253615.1. Lineage (GTDB taxonomy): Bacteria > Verrucomicrobiota > Verrucomicrobiia > Verrucomicrobiales > DEV007 > Arctic95D-9. The sequence goes on from JALRFZ010000130.1 coordinate 91, forward strand.
GCACCGCCTAGGCGATCGATGGCTTCTGCGAGGGCAGCGGCTTCCTGCCGCACGAGGCTGCCAAGGAGCGGACGCCGGAATTGATGGAGCGATTTTCCCTCGTGCCCTACGCGAGGCAGCGCATCGAGAATCTCAGCCACGGCACCCGCCAGCGTCTCGCTTTCGCCTCCGCTCTCCTGCACGAACCCGAGGTCATCATCGTCGATGAACCCATGGTGGGACTCGATCCGAAAAACGCGCGGGTCGTGAAGGAGGAATTGAAAGCGCGGAGCCGGGCCGGCGTCACCGTCTTTCTTTCGACCCACCTGCTCAACGTCGCCGAAGAGCTCGCCGACCGCATCGGCATCATCCATCACGGAAAACTCCGCGCCATCGGCACCGTCGAAGAGATCCGCACGCAGTTCGGCGGCGCGGCAAGCGAGTCCCTCGAGGAGTTGTTTCTGGGGATCACGGGGGAGGAAGGGGAGTGAGGCGAACCACCTCACGCGATCAAACCTTCGGCCACCAAGGCCGCTTCAAATTCCCCGCTCATCTCCGCATGGGCCAAGGCCACCATGTCGGCGACGCGCTCAGGCTGGCTCGTGCTGAGGGCGAGGGCGACGACGCCTGGAGCGGAGCGCCCATAGGCCGCCGCCGCTGCCGCAGGTGAGACCGAAAATTGGGCACAGATCGCCTCGAAGCGGTCGCGCCAATCATAGAGCGCGGGATCCGATTCGCGGGTGACCTTGCGGTAGTCGAAGAACTCGCCTCCCGTGAGAAAACCTCCGTGAAAGACGGCCGAATTGACGATCGCCGTGCCGCGCTTTTCAAGCACCTCCATGAAGCGCCGCAGCTCCACCGGATGCCGCATCACCGTGTAGGAATTCGCGAACATGACCCAGTCGAACTCGACCCCCGCCTCGTGGAGACGCAGGATCGAAAGCCAGTTTTTCGCCCCGACCCCGACCGCATCGGCCTTGCCCGCCGCCTTCAATTCGTAGAGGGCGCGGTACGCCTCGAGAAGATCGCGAAAACGGCGCTCGTCGTCCGCCGCCGAGTCGGCTGCGGCGAGGTATTCATCGGGATCGTGCACCGAGACGACCCGCGATTCATAGGCACCGAGGAGCCGGTTGCCTTCCTCGTGACATTCGAGGATGCCCTCGTAGCTGATGCGCTGCACCGCGTCGTGTTCGAGACCGAACCAGGCACCCGGTTCGAAGGTCGGCTCGGGCGTGAGAAGGGGCGCTCGTTTCCAGCCGAGCTTGTTGCTGATGACGACCTCTTCCGGCGCGATGCCGAGCGCGGCTAGGTGTTTGCCGAGACTCTCGAGAGCGAGTCCCGCCCCGTATTTGCCGGCCGAGTCGATGAAGACCGGTGATCCGGCGTGTTGAAACCAGGCCGCGATCAGTTCGCGTTTGGTCTCCTCCGGCACGACCCGGTAGATGTTCCCGAGCGGCGTGGTGCCGAAGACGATGCGGGGCCAGGGGAGGCTCATGCGATTCACTTCACCGGGGTCACGCCCTTCACGAGGATGATGTTGCCATACTTCGCCGTTTCCCCGGTCATGACGATCGCGAAAGCGTCGCGGGCCCGTTCGTAGAAGGCGAACCGTTCGACCCGTTCGATCGCCGGAGTCTCCGGGGCATGACGATGGATCGCCTCGAGATACGCCGCCTCCACCGCCGGGTCGAGCGAGTCGCCCGGCACCGCATCCATCATCGCGACCGGATGCGGAATGAAGGAATCGAGCTCGAAGAGTGGAAGGATCGCATCGAGGAGCGGCGCGATGCGCAGCCCATCGGCACGGATCACCTCCGGTCCGACCGATTCACCGGGAAAATGCGCATCCGCGAGCACGATCGCATCGCCATGACCCATCCGGGCCAGCGTGGCGAGAAGATCGGGAGAAAGAAGAGGGGAGATTCCTTTGAGCATGGAAGAGGTGAAATGAGAAGGTTATAAACCGATTACCGATTACCGATTACCGATTACCGATTACCGCACCACCGGCCTTTGGTCCGATGCAATAGAGATGTTTTTCCCCACGGAGGAAGAGATGGTTGTCATAAACCGCCGGCGAGGCCGAGACCTTCTCGCCGAGAGGCGACTGGGCGATGACGTCGAAGGTCTTGCCCGGTTTCACGACCGAGACGATGCCCTCGTCGGAGACGAAGTAGACGAGTCCGTTCGCGGAGAGGAGCGAGGCGCTGTGGCCTCCGGGCAGCCGCTCGCGCCAGTAGCGTTCGCCGGTCTTCGCCACAAAACAGCTCGCCACCCCGTTGTCGGCCACGAGCACGAAATGGTCGCCGCTCACGACCGGGCTCGGCACGTAGGCCGCGCCCTCGATGTCGCGCCAGGCGACATGGGTTTTCGTGACGTTGCCGCTGCCGTCGGGTCGGATCGCCAGCATGTGCTTCTGCGGAAAGCCGCAGGTCATGAAGAGCAGCTTCTCGCCCTCGTGGTAGACAAGCGAGGCCACAAATTGCTCGGTCGGGCCATCGATCACCCAGATCTGCTTGCCGGTGTCGGGATCGTAGGAGGCCACCGAGAGGCTGCCCGAGAGGATCATCTGCATCCTGCCATCGATCTCGCGGAGGATGGGCGTGCAATAGCTTCGCGTTTTGTTAGGGCGGTCCGTCTTCCAGATCATCGCGCCGGTTTTCTGGTCGAGAGCCACGAGGTAGGCGTCGCCGTCGTGATCGCCGTTGACGATGACCTTGCCGTTCCAGAGGACGGGGCACGAGCAATAGCCGTGTTTGCTCGAGAATCCTCCGGGTCGTGACTCCCAGAGCTTCTTTCCGTCGAAGTCGTAGGCCGCGACGAACATCTCCGTCTCGTCGAGAAAGCTCACATAGACCGTTTTCCCGTCCGTCACCGGCGTGCTCGAGGCGTGGCTGTTGAGCCGGTGGATCTCCTCCATGGGCGCTTCAAGGACGACTTCGCTCCAAAGGATCTTGCCGCTGGTGCGGTCGAGGCTGAGGAGGGAGCGTTTGCCCTCTTCGGCGGTGACGAGAAAGATCCGGTCCTCCCAGATCACCGGCGAAGCGTGGCCGATCCCGGGGATCGCCGTTTTCCACACCGCGTCGGTCGCGGGATCGAATTTCACCGCCAGATCCGGAGCATCCGCGACCGAGCCGTCGCCGCGCGGACCGCGCCACCCCGGCCAGTTTTCCGAAGCGTCGAGGGGGCCGGCGAGGAGCAGGAGAAGCGTGGCAAAGCGGATCATGGGAGCGGACGGGGATAGTCGGGTGACGGCAGGATCATTTCCCGTGATCGCCGCGATGAAAAGGAAAATCACCGTGGCGACGGTCCCCTGATGCCGTAGGATTCAGCACGTGTCCGGGCCGAGCGGACTCCTTCTACGTCCCCATCACATCCTTCTGCAAATCGCGCAGCACCCGCAACTCTCCCCAATCCGCGCCCCGCATGCGCCTTGCACCACTTGTGCGCTTCTCGCCGAATCGTTTTCGCAAGGCCTGCTCGCGCTCGAAAACTTCGTTCACGAACGCAGCCGTGCCCAACACCGCGCCGTCACAGAAATACCGAACCCGGTGACGCAGCGCCTGACGCAAGGGCATCGCCCCGCCCTGCTCGACCACCTCCTCGACGGCCTCCGCCTTCATCCCGCGACGACCGCGCTGCCCCAGTTGCAGATCGCCCGCGACCTCTTGGCCATCCTGATAAAGGAACATCCGGTAGCGCGGCAAGGTGCGCCGCCAGTCCTGACGGAAATCCGGATCCTGCAAGGCCTCGCTCAGCATCAGGCCAAGCCCTTCGCGGGCCTTTTGCCCGCGCCTCCCGCCGGCCACCGCCTCCGCGTAGCCGCACCAGCGGTAATCCTCGGGTTGTGAAACGATTCCCGCCCGGATCGGATTGAGGTCGATGTAAGCCGCGATCGTCAGCAGCGCTTGTTCACAATCCTCGACCAGCACGCTGCAATGGGCACGGCCTGCCACGTCCGCCGCCACCGAACCGAGCACGAGCCGCGAGACGCCGCGCTTGTCGCCGGTGCCGACGACGATCTGGTCGAAGCCATGTTCTTCCGCATACTGAACGATGGCCGAAGCCGCCTCGCGGCTCCTGAGCGCCAGCTCGTCGACCTTGGCGACACCCAGCTTGCGGGCCACCGC
>JALRFZ010000144.1 GCA_023253615.1 Verrucomicrobiales bacterium
GGTGACCATCACGGCGTCGAGTCCGAGCTCGACGGCACGAAGACCACCCGCGACCGTCTTCGTCGAGATCCCGGCGGCGCGGATCTTGCCGGCCTCCTTGGCGGCGGCGAGAGCCTCCAGCGCTCCCGAATGATCGAGCACGTCGAGATCGTTGCCATCGGAATGGAGCAAGAGACACTCGACCCTGTCGGTTCGGAGACGTGACAGGGTCCGGTCAATGCTTGCGCTGATGGATTCGCGGGAGAAATCGTAGGTGGAGTGATCGCCGTGGAATTCCTCGCCCGCCTTCGAGATGATCACCCATTCATCCCGCCGCGATCCCAGCAGTTGCCCGATCCGTTCCTCGCTCGTGCCATAGGCGGGCGCGGTGTCGATGAGGTTGATGCCTTCCTCGCGCGCGAGATCGAGCAGCGAAAGGATCGCCCCGTCGGTCGGCAGGTCGAAGGCGGTCGGGTATTTCACGCTCTGGTTGCGGCCGAATTTCACCGTGCCGAGACCGAGGGCGGAGACGGAGAGTCCGGTGGAGGCGAGGGGGCGGGTGATCATGGCTCAAGGCAGGTCCCAGGGCGCTTTGCCGAGGCCGGGGCGGGGAAGGTCGAGGGAGAAGCGTTGGGCGTCGGTTAGGGTGCCCGGGGTTTCCCGCAGGACTTCCTCCGCCAGCGCGGGAGCGAGGGCGAGTTTCGTCGGCCAGGTGACGAGGACGTTTCCGCGGCGCTGGCAGTAGGCGCCGGGCGGACGGTCGCCCGTGCCGGTGAGCGGCTCGGCGCGGTCGATGCGGCAGGTGAACCACTCGGCCCCCGCGAGATCGATCCAGGGCAGCCATTTGGCGAAAAAGGCGCGGCCTGCCTCGATCTGGGCGGTCTCATCGCGATCGACTCCGGCTTGTTCGGCGAGATCGCCGCCGAGATACCAGACGGTGCGTCCCCCGGAATCGAGATGGGTCGTCACGACGACGGGAGGCTTCGGGCCGTTGCCGACGCAGACGGAATAGAACGGCGGCAGGTCCCGTTTGCGGATCACGAGCTGATGGAGCGGCCGCAGTTGCTGGCGTGGTTCCGCGATTCCCACCCGGGAAAGCAGGTGGCCATTCCCCGCGCCGGCGGCGAATACAAAATCGCGCGCCCGGAGAAGAAATTTTTGTCCGTTTGTCAGGGTCAGGTCGATCGCGGTGACCTCGCCGTTTTCAACGAGCAACTCCGCGTTCGTTCCCCATTCGACGAGATGGGTTTCGTCGGCGACACCGCGGGCGAGCTCCCGGACGACCGAGACGGGATCGACGACGGGCTCGTCGATGCGGAAGAGGCGGCCCTTGTAGGCGGGCGTGTCGAAAACGACGGGGTAATCCCCGCGGGAGATCGCGGCGGAGCGTCCCCGCAGGGCCTTGCTCCCGAAGAAACCCACGATCTGGCTGACGACGTTCGGCAGGCTCCAGAGGATCTGGTGGTCGCTGAGCAGATCCGCGCCACGCAGATCGACGGGGCCTTCTCCGCGCATCGCCGCGAGCCAGCGTCCGGGCATCGCGGCGAGGGCCTCGGAGGAGTCCGTGAGTTTGCCGGCGACGGCGTATTTCACCCCGCCATGGATCACGCCCTGGGCCGCGAGCGTCTGGCCGGAGCCGAGGGGAGCATTGGTGAGAACGACGACGGATTGCCCGGCCGCCTTCAGCACGTTCGCCGTCCACAAGGCCGCGACGCCGCCTCCGAGGATGACGGTGTCGCATTTCACCTGTTGCAGCCCGCTCACGGCATTTCCAATCCGAAGAACTCGACCGGATTCCGGAAACAGATGCGGCGCACCATGTCGCCGACGAGTTCCATGTCGCGGGGGATCTCGCCGTTCTCGATGTCGGTGCCGATCAGGTTGCAGAGGATGCGGCGGAAATACTCGTGACGGGTGAAAGAGAGGAAACTGCGCGAGTCGGTCAACATGCCGTTGAAACGCGAGAGCAGGCTCGTGTTCGAGAAGGTGTTGATCTGCCACTCCATCCCTTCCTTCGTGTCCATGAACCACCAGGCCGTGCCGAGCTGGAGACGGCAGGGCGGATCACCGGGCTTCGCCTCGAGGAAATTCCCGAGCATCGTGGCGAGGGCGTAGTTGTCCTTCGGGTTGAGATTGTAGAGCATCACCTTGGGGAGATGGCCGCGCTGGTCGAGGGTGTTGAGGTAGCGCCGCACCGCGAAGGCGTGGTTCACATCCGCCATCGAGTCGCAGCCGACGTCGCGGCCGAGCTTTTCGAAGAGACGCTGGCTGTTGTTCCGCTCGGCCCCGATGTGGAGCTGCATCGTCCAGCCGCGCGAGGCGTTCAGCTCGCCGAAGAAAAGCATCAGATAGGCCCCGAAAGCCTCGGCCTCGGCCGCGTCGGCGGATTGGCCGCGCCGCACCTTGTCGAAGATCGCGGTGGCCTGCTCCTTCGTGCAATCGGCGTCGAAGACGTGGTGCAGACCATGGTCGGAAAGGCGTCCGCCGATCGCGTGGAAGTAATCGTGCCGCGAGCGGAGAGCGTCCTGAAAACCGGCGAGGCTTGCGCAATCGATCCCGCTGACTTCGGCGAGCCGGTCGGCGTAGGCGTTGAAGGTTTCCGCCTCATGCACCCAGAGGGCGCGGTCGGGACGGAAGGTCGGGTAGACGCGTACGTCGAAATCGGGATCGGCGGCGATGGTCTGGTGATGCTCGAGCGAGTCGGTCGGATCATCGGTCGTGCAGAGGGCGCGCACCTGGCTTTGCACGAGGAGACCGCGGCAGGAGTGCGAGGGTTTCGCGAGGGTCTCGAGACCCGTTTCCCAGACGGCGTCGGCGGTCCTGGTGGAAAAAAGGTCGTGGAAATCGAAGTAGCGGGCCAGCTCGAGGTGGGTCCAGTGGTAGAGCGCGTTGCGGAGACAGTGGGGCACGGTCTCGGCCCAGGCGTCGAATTTGTCACGCGGGGAGGCGGATCCGGTGATGCGCTCCTCGGGAATGCCGTTGGCCCGCATCCCGCGCCATTTGTAGTGGTCGCCCGCCAGCCAGATGTCGTAAAGGTTTTCGAAAACCCGGTCCGCCGCGATCTGGTCGGGCGGGAGGTGGTTGTGGAAATCGAGGATGGGCTCGTCCTTCGCGAAATGATGGTAGAGCTCGCGTGCCGCCGTCGATTGCAGCATGAAATCGTCGTGAATGAAGGGGGTGGACATGACCCGCCCATTGTCGCGAAGGATGGCGCGAGAGCAAAGGGAAAAGCGGGCCCGCGGGCTCCGGAGTGGCGACGTGGACTGGATTCAATTCCGCGCTCCGAAATCGCCCTGACGGATTCCCCGGATGGAGAGATCCTCGTCGAGCTTCGGCCAGTGGAGACCGAAGGGTGAGATCTCAATTTGGTCCAGATCGGCCTCCGACGCGCGTTCAAGTCTTGGATTTCCCTTGATGGGGAAGCACAGGGATTCGCCACCCGACATCTCGATATGGATGTAGCCGGCCTCATGCCTGGCGGCAATGGGTTGATCAAGCAAAGTGCTCATTCCAGTAGGTAATGATAGCCTTGATCTCGTCCTCACCACCAAAGCACCGCACAGATGGCCATCACCAGCCCGTAGGCGGCGCCGGCGATGGCGCCGATCTTGTAGCGGTTCTCCTTTGCGAGGACCCAGGTGATCTGGTCGCGCATCAGGTAGGGCATGCCGACCCAGAACATGCCTTTCACCGCGATCACATAAGCGAAGACGACGAGGAGGAGGCGCGACTGGGGCTCCTTGAGAAAGGCCGACTCCAGCATCGGGGCTGCGGCGAGGATCATGAGAAATCCTAGCGAACGCACCGCGATGAACTCTTTCACATAGATGATCACGCCCACGCAGACGCCGATGATGACCATCTGCACGGGACGTTCGATCTTGAAAAACTCGCCCAGATCCATGCACGACCAGATCACGTAGGCCCAGGCGAAGCCGATGATGACGAGGACGATCCCGATCTTTTCATTTCTCGGGAAGGCCTGCAGCCAGGGCTGCACCAAGCCGGGCTTGAGCAGGGCGAAGACGTGCGAGGCCGCCAGCCAGAGACCGACGAGAATCCCCATCAGTTTCAAGGGGAGACCCGGCTCGTAGAGCATGTTGTAAAGAGCCTGCATGAGGAAAAGACGCTCAGATTCGGACCGAATCAGCCATTTGCAAGGGCGAAGGCGCCCCCGGCGAAGGCGCCCCCTCCGAGGCCGGTCCCGCGTTGACGGTGCCGTCCTCGTTCATCACGGGATCGCCGTAGAGCGTATAGCCCGTGCTCTCCTGGATGCGGACGTTGAAGAGCTGGCCGGCCATACGCTGCGGGTCGCCGTCGAAAATGACGATGCGGTTCGTCCGGGTGCGGCCGGTGAGGCGAGCGGCGTTGTAGCGGCTTGGTCCCTCGCAGAGCACTTCCTGCACCGTGCCGACCTGCTCGTGGTGTTTGCGCTCGACGATCGAGTCGACCAGTGCGAGGAGATCCTGATTCCGCTCTTCCTTGACGCGCTCGGGCAACTGGTCGGGCAGGTTCGCGGCCGGGGTGTCCTTGCGGGGCGAATAGCGGAAGACGAAAGCCTGGTCGAATTGCACGGTCTCGACCGCCTTTTTCGTTTCCAGATAATCCTCCTCCGTCTCGCCGGGAAAGCCGACGATGATGTCCGTGGAAATGGCGATGCCGGGACGTGCCTCCTTCATCCGCGCGCAGATCTCGAGGAATTTGGCGGCTTTGTAAGGGCGGTGCATCGCCCGGAGGATGCGGTCCGAGCCCGACTGCATCGGGAAATGGACGTGGTCGACGAGCTTCGGCAGGTAGGTGAAGGCCTCGATCACATCCTCCTTGTAGCCGATGGGGTGGGGGGAGGTGAAGCGGATGCGGTGGAGCCCCTCGATCTCGTGCACCGCCTCGAGCAGTTGCACGAAGGGGCTCTTGCCATCGACCTTGGGAAACTCGTGGCGGCCGTAGAGATTCACGATCTGTCCCAGCAAGGTCACTTCGCGCACCCCGCGGTCGACGAGACGGCGGCATTCCTCGACGATGTCGGCGATGGGGCGTCCGCGCTCCGGTCCGCGGGTGTAGGGCACGATGCAGAAGGTACACTTCATGTTGCAGCCCGCATGATGCTGACGAATTCGCTCACCCCGTGCTCCTTGGCGATGTGGTCGCGGATCGTGTTCTGGGAATCCTTCTCCTCCTCGATATCGACGATGGGAGCGCGGAGGTCGTCCATCTGCGCCTCCTCTTTCGCGCGCATCAGCTCCACGCAGTGATCGACGACGCGGTGGTATTTCTGCGTGCCGACGACAAGATCGAGGTGGGGCACTTCTTCCAGAAGCTGTTCGCCCCGGCTCTGGGCCATGCAGCCCATCATGCCGAAGACGAGATTCGGTTTGGTCTTCCGGTGTTTGCCGAGCTGGCGCATGTTGCCGAGCGCCTTCTGCTCGGCCTGGTCGCGCACCGAGCAGGAATTCAGGAGGACCACGTCGGCCTCGTCCGGCTGAGCCGTGACCGTGAAGCCGCGCTCGACGAACATCTGCGCGACCTGCTCGGAATCGCGCTCGTTCATCTGGCAACCAAAGGTTCTGAGATACACTTTCGGCATCGGGAAAGGGGGCAATCTAGCGGGGAATTGGCGCGAGACAAGTTTGGGATGGGCTCCCGTCTCCCACACGAAAAAAGCCCCGCCGTTTCCGGCGGGGCTTTTCGAATCCTTGCAGAGGTATGCGCAAACCGCGGCCTCAGGCCTTGTTCTGGTTGTCCTCGGGGAAGACGGTGTCCTGCGTCTCCGGCACGCCGGGGATGCGGAGCGGGGCGATCGGCATCTTGCCGGCCATGTCGATGACGTCGGGGACGAGTTTCTGCTCGGCCTTCCACATGTCTTCCCAGGTGATGCGTTTGCCGGAGTAACAGGCGGTGCGGCCGAGGATGGCGAGGGTGGTGGAATGGCCGATCCAGGCCGCGTCGTCCTTGCGGTTGCCCGAGCGGATCGCGGCGAAGAACTCCTCGTGCTCGAGGTCGTACATGCTCTTGGGCGTGCGGGGCTTGCGCCAGTTCCACGCGTTTTCGCCGAGGATCTCGGCCGAGCTGGTGCCGAATTTCGCGATGCCCTTGGTGCCGTAGTAGGTGTCGCCGGTGAAGTTGTAGGAATCGAGATACTGGCGCCATTCCACGTGGGCGTGGACGTTGTTCGCATACTCGTAGGTGATGCTGAAATGGTCGTAGATGGTGCCCTCGTTGTTGGGGCGGGTGCGGCCGCCGGTGCCGAAGGCGGCGACGGGCTCGGCATTGTTGAAGGCCCAGGCGACGCGGTCGACGTTGTGGCAGCCCTGCTCGACGATGCCGTCGCCGCTGAGCCAGGGGAAGTTGTACCAGTTCGAGATCTGCCACTCGGTGTCGCTCATCCCGTCGGGACGGCTGGAGGCCTCGGGCATGGCCTTGACCGGGCCGGCGTTGTAGATCGAATGGACGCTGACGATATCGCCGATGGCGCCGTCGTGGAGGCGCTCGAAGAGGGCGCGTCCCTGCTCGCTGTAACGGTAGCAGAAGCCGCAAAGGACGGAGAGCCCCTTCGCCTCGGCGATCTTGGCGGTCTCGAGGAAATCCTTGACCCCGGCGATGTCGGTGGCGCAGGGCTTCTCGACGAAGGCGTGGATGCCGGCTTCCATCGCGGCCCGGAAGTGGGTGGGGCGGAAGGCGGGAGGGGTGGTGAGCAGGATCACGTCGACGCCGGAGTCGATCACCTTCTTGTAGGAATCGATCCCGTCGAAAATGCGGCCGTCGAGACCGTCGGCGAGTTTGTCTTTCGCGATGGGGGATTTGCGCACCATCTCGAGCTTCTTCTCCGCTTCGACGCGGTAGAGGTCGCCCATGGCGTGGAGCTCCACGTTGTCATCCGCTGCCAGGGCGTTGAGCATCGCGCCACCGCCACGGCCGCCGGTGCCGACGACGCCGATCTTGAGTTTCTTGTCGTTCGGTGCGCCGAAGGTCACGGAGGGGAAGCCGATCGCGGCGGAGGCCGCGGCGGCGGCTCCCGCGGTCTTGACGAAGGAACGTCGCGTCGTGTCGGACGGGGTGGTGGGGGTGTTGTTTTCGCTCATGAGAAAGAATCGCGTGATTGCGATGGGAAAGAAACGAAACCGCACGATCCCGCCCCTGTCAAAAGCCCTTCTTTACGCGATCCCCCACCTGTGGAATGATCGGGTTCCCGGCCCGCGCGGCCGGCATGGCAATGGATCACTGGTTCTCCCTCAAGAAGCTGCTCTCGATTTACCTGAATCCGGTCACGGTGACGCTCGAGCTGGTGTTCATCGGGGTGGTCCTCATCGGATGGGCGAGCCGGAAGCCGCGCAAGCCGCCGGGGCCGAAAATGTCGCGTCTCCGCGCCCATATCGGCGACCTCGGGGTCTTCCTCGTGATCCTCGGGATTCTCGCCTTGTTCCTCTCGAGCATCGATCCGGTGGCGAACGCCCTCGCCCTGCATCTCGAGCGACAGCATCCTCCGCTGGAGGAACGCGAAGGGGTGCCGGTCGTGCCGGAGACGCCCGCGGCCATCGTCGTGCTCGCTGGCGGACAGTTGAACGTGCCGGACAAGCCGGTGCTGTCCCGGCTCACGAGACAAGCGCTGGGGCGGGTCGTGGGGGCGGCGGATCTCTGGAAACATTTTCCGGAGGCGAAATTCATCGTCACCGGACATCCGGACGAGACTTCGGCGATGCGGGCGGTCGCGGAGCGCCTCGGGGTGGATCCCGACCGCATCATCGAGGAAACGGAGTCGCGCGACACGAAGGATCACCCGCGCAAACTGAATCCTCTCCTGGGCGATGCGCCTTTTCTCCTCGTCACTTCGGCGACGCACATGCCGCGCTCGGCGGCGCTTTTCAAGGCGGCGGGATACGAGCCGATTCCCGCCCCGGTCGATTTCCTGATCTGGCCGACACCGGGAATCTACGATCCTTATCGTCCGGGCATGCTCATTCCGAGGGTCTTCAATCTCGATCTCACCGCCACCGCGCTGCACGAGATCGGCGGGATGGCCTGGTCGCGCTGGCGGGGCGAGGTCGAGTGATGCGGGTCACGGGTCACGGGTCACGCTGTTGATTGCGGCGAGGAATTCGTCGTGTCTCCCGGCGTGGTAGGGGACGGAGAGAAAACCGGCGGCCGCGCCCGCTTCGCAGTTGGCGGGCATGTCGTCGATGTAGATCGTGCGCGCCGGATCGAGGGGCAGGGTGCTCTTGACGACTTCGTAGATGGCGGGGTCGGGTTTCATGAGGCCGACTTCGTGCGAATAGATCCGCCCGTCGAAATGGCCGAAGACGGGGTAGGTCGCTTCGAAGAAAGGCACGTGGATGCCGTTGGTGTTCGAGAGGAGGTAGAGGGGTTTCTCCGCGGCTTTGAGGGATTCGATGAAGGCCACCATCGGCAGGTTCAACTCGAAGATGTCGGCGAAGGATTCACGGAAAAAGACGGGATCGCCTTCGTATCCGATCCGCTCCGAGGCGGCGGTGATGAATTCCTCCGGCTGGATTTTGCCAAGCTCGAGATCGATCGTGAGGGGGCTGACGAGAGCGAGCACCTCATCGGATGTGACGCGTGACCGGGACGCGATCTTGCGGGCCGAGATGGAGAAGTCGAAGGTGATGATGACGTTGCCGATGTCGAAGAGGTAGGCGTCGGGCATGGGAATGAAGAGGGTGGGCTCGGTGACCAAAGAGGGTTTGCCCCGGGAAGCAAGTCTTTCCTCAGCGCCGGCGTCGACCGCGTCCGGGCTTGTGGCGCGATGCCTGCCAGAGGCCGTAGGCGAGGAAGGCGGCGAGGACGTGTCCGATGACGTTGCCCTTTGCGATCGACCACCAGACCAGCCCGCCACAGACGAGGACGAAGACGAGCACAATGCAGGTCATCATCACCGCCGGCCGCAAAAAGACGGCGAAGGCCGCCCTGACAAAACGGCCAAAGGGATTCCGGGTCTTTTCCCCGTACCAGCCGAGCCGGCCCGTGAGGGTGAATAACGAGCCGATGAGACCGAGCACGATGAAGAGGGGCGGCACGAAGAGCACGACGAGGTGGGAGGCCGGTTCGCGCTCGAGGATGCTGTCGGTGGGATCGTCGGGATTCACGAGCACCTTGATGGGTGCTCCCACGGGATATTTCGCGAGACTCGCCTCGGCATGGCCGAGGTCGGTGGTGGAAACGAGGGCGATTCCGTAGCCTTCGCCGGTCTGGCGCTTGCCTCCGGCTTCGTAGGTCCAGGTGAAATGAGGGCGTACGGTGCGACCGCCGCGGGCGGAGTTGGTGGAGACGATTTCTCCGGAGAGAATCTCACCCGGCATCTGCAGCCATGCCCCGGCATCCCGCCAACGGAGGAGCTTGGGGCCGAAGGCAACAGAGCCGATCACCCCCAGGAGCAGGGCGATTCCGCTGAGAAAGCAGCCGACGAAGAAGGGGAGGTTGCGCGGGTTCATCATCGCCAAAAGAAAAGCGGAATCAGTTTCGCCGGTTCGGAAGCCCCGGCAAGCGCCGCGTGATGATGACGGTCGACTTTTCGCGATTTTCTTGACATCCGGCACCCCAACCCCTCGAATCAGAATGAATCCGCACCCTCACGCGATTCCGTCGGGAACCGGCATACGGGAGTGGTGTTTTGATCTCGCTGTTTTGCCTTGAAGCCCACCCCCGCTTGTTTCGATCCTGATGAAAACCCTCCCCTCGTTGCTGATTCTCGGCCTCGCTTCTTTTCTTCCGCTGTTTCCTGTGTCGGCGCAGGATCCGGCGGCACGGGCCCGCGCCATTCTCGAGCAATCCGGAGTGAGGGGAGGATTCGTCGTTCATGTGGGTGCCGGAGACGGCGGATTCACCGCCGCCCTCAGGGGATCGGAGAGCTACGTGGTCCACGGGTTGGTGCGAGACGCGGGAAGGGTGCGCGCGGTCCGTGAGTCGGTCCATGCGGCCGGGAGTTATGGCTTGGTCAGCGTCGATGACTGGAATGGGATAAATCTGCCCTATGTCGAGGGCACCGTGAACCTGCTCGTCATCGACGAGGGCGAATCGGTAACGGATGCCGAGATTGATCGCGTCCTCACTCCTCTCGGCGTCGCCATGACGCGGACCGCCGATGGGTGGAAGCGCCATCAGAAACCCTGGCCCTCCTCGATGGACGAGTGGACGCACTACTATTACGACGCGAAGGGCAACGCCGCCTCGAAGGACAGCGAGGTCGGTCCGCCCGAGCGGCTCCAGTGGCTCGGCAGTCCGCGCTGGTCGCGCCATCATGACCGCATGGCTTCGATGAGCGCGAAGGTCTCGTCGAAAGGCCGGCTCTTTTACATCATGGATGAAGGCTCGCGGACGAGCATCCTCCTCCCGTCGAAATTCCAGTTGATCGCCCGCGACGCCTTCAACGGAACCGTTCTCTGGAAAAAACCGATCGATGAATGGAGCACGAATCTCTGGCCGCTGAAAACGGGTCCGACCTCGCTGACGCGGCGCCTCGTCGCCGACGCGGAACGGATTTTCGTGACGATGGGTGTCACCGCGCCCGTCTCCATGCTCGACGCCGCGACGGGGGCGGAGTTGAAAGTGTTCCCCGAGACGAAGGGGGCGGAGGAGCTCCTTTATTCCGACGGCGTTCTCTACGCTCTCGTCAATCCCGCGGCGGAGTGGGTGCTCAAAGATTTCGCGCCCCAGCAACAGAGCGATCAGAAGCGCGTTGCCGATGAATACGAATGGGACCAGAAGCCCCGCGTCCTCATCGCCCTCGATCCTGACAAAGGCACCATCCTCTGGCAGCTCGAAGGGCTTGTCGCCCCGCTCACGCCCTCGGTCGACGGGAAGCGTTTCGCCTACTACGACGGGGAGAAGATCCACTGTCTCGACGCGAAGAGCGGGAAGGAATTGTGGGCGGGCCAAGAGGCCCCGAGGCGCGAGCTCTACGAATACAATTTCGGTCCGCGCCTGCTCTTCTCGGGCGAGACGGTTCTGTTCGCGGGCGGAGATGGCACGATGCGCGGCCTCGACGCAGCCACCGGCAAGCTCCTCTGGGAATCTCCGCACGAGAAATCGGGCTACCGCTCGCCCGAGGACCTCATCGTCAGCGGCGGCCTTGTCTGGAATGCGGGGACCCTGCAGGGGAACCAAAGCGGCGAATTCATCGGCCGCGATCTCCGCACCGGCGAGGTGAAGAAACAGTTCCTCCCCGATGTGCCGCCCGACACCTACTGGTTCCACCACCGCTGCTACATCGCGAAGGCGACGGACAAATTCCTCATCCCCTCGCGGACGGGGATCGAATACGTCGACCACGAGCACGAGCACTGGGATCTCAACCACTGGGTCCGCGGGGCGTGCCTTTACGGCGTGCTGCCTTGCAACGGTCTCACCTACGCGGGGCCGCACAATTGCGCCTGTTATCCCGAAGCCAAGCTGTTCGGGATGAACGCCCTCGCTCCCAAGGCGAAACATCCGCTCCCTCCGAACCTGCCCGAGGAAGCGCGGCTCGAGAAAGGCCCCGCCTTCGAGATGGCCGATGAGGAAAACCATCCGCTCGACTGGCCCACCTACCGGCATGATGCACAACGGAGCGGCTTTTCGGATCAGGATCTTGCCGCCGACCTCCCGGCGGCCTGGGAGATGGACCTCGGCGGCCGCCTCAGCGCGCCCGTCGTCGCGGGAGGCAAGGTTTTCATTTCCTCGGTCGAGACCCACACCCTGCACGCCATCGACGCGGACACGGGCAAGGAGGCCTGGCATTTCATCGCCGGTTCGCGCATTGATTCGCCCCCGACCTGGTATTCCGGAAGACTCATTTTCGGTTGCATGGACGGCAGCGTCTACGCCCTCCGCGCGAGCGATGGAGAGCTTTGCTGGCGTTTCCGCGCGGCTCCGACCGATCTGCGCCACATGGTCTTCGAGCAGCTCGAGAGCGTCTGGCCGGTGCACGGCAGCGTGCTCGTCGAGGATGGCGTCGCCACGTTCGTTTGCGGCCGCTCCTGCTTCCTCGACGGAGGCATGAAGTTCTTCCGGCTCGATGCGAAGACCGGGAAGAAGCTCGTCGAGGTCGCCTTCACCGACCGCGATCCGGAAAGCGGCAAGCCGCTCGATGAACTGCACAAGACTTTGCAAATGCCGACCGCGCTGAGCGACATCCTCAGCAGCGACGGCAAGGGCACGATCTACCTGCGCTCGCAGAAGATCGACCACGCGGGCAAACGTGTCGACGTCGCGCCGGTCAGTGGCAACGCGATCGAGCAGGGCGCCAAGCAGAAGGGCGATCACCCGCACCTTTTCGCCGCCTTCGGCTACCTCGACGCCGAGTGGTTCCATCGCGCCCTCTGGATCTACGGTGAGAATTCGGCCGGCGGGCACAACGGCTACTACCAGCCTGGCAAATACACCCCGACGGGACGCATCCTCGTCTTCGACGACGAGAACGTCTACAGCTACGGCCGCGAGGCCAAGTATCTGAAGTGGACCACGACGATGGAGCACACCCTGCAGGCCTCAAGCAAGATCGCCCCGGACGTGAAGATCGATCCCACCGCCGCCGAAGGGAAAAAGGCGGGTGCGAAGCCTCCCGGAGTGACCTTTCCCGACGCCGATTCGCTCAATCCCGACGGCAAGGCTCTGACGGTGGAGTGCTGGATCCTGCCTGATGGCAAGGAAGGCGTCCTCGTCAATCACGGAGCCGGCCTGATGGGATATGCGCTGAGCCTGAAGGAAGGCAAGCCCGCATTCCACGTCCGCGACGAGGCCACGAAGGCGCTGGTGACGGTCGTCGCGCCCGAGGCTCTCACGGAGGGATGGCACCACCTCGCCGCGGTCCTCGGCACCGATCTGTCCATGACGCTCTACGTCGACGGGGATCCGGTGGGCAAGGGCACCGCGAAAGGTTTCCCCGGCCGGCCAAAAACGGCACTCAGCTTCGGCGGGGGAGGGGACCAGTGGGTCGGTCCTGACAAACCCACCGCTTACCGTGGCATGCTCGACCAGGTCGTGATCCATCACCGTCCCCTCGACGGGCAGGAGGTGCTGGAGCGGTTCGCGCGTCCGGAGGTGCTTCCCTCGGGCGGGACGGCCCTGCTTTGTAGTTTTGACAGGGGCGATGCCCGCGACGAGTCCGGAAACGGCGTCCACGGGATCAGCACCGCCGTCGAGAGCGGTAAGGGACGTGCCGGGGCGGCCCTCTGGTTCCGCGCGAGCGCTCCCGTGGTCGTGGAGGGGGCGAAAGGCAAAGGCAAGGGGAAAGCCAAGGGCAAGGCCGCCGAGAAACCGAAGGGACCTGCCAAGGACAGTTATGTCGAGCACAAGTGGGAGACCTACGTGCCCGTGGTGACGAGGGCCATGGCACTCGCGGGCAACGATCTTTTTGTCGCCGGTCCGCCGGATGTGCTGGATGAAGAGTACGCCTTCGAGCGCCTTTCCCAAAAGGACGCGGCCATCCAGGAGCAGCTCGCCGAGCAGGATGCCGCCCTCGACGGAAATCGAGGTGCCGTCCTCATGCGGATGAATGTCACGAGTGGTGAGCCGGGTGGGCGTCTCGAGCTCGACAGCCCTCCGGTGTGGGACGGCATGGTCGTGGCGCGCGGGAATCTTTTCGTGGTCACCGTTGATGGACGGGTGAAACGGTTCGGGAAATGAGGTTCTCCCGGATCATTGTTTGGGTTGTTTTGTCAGGGGCCGTCGGACTCCCGGGGGCGGCCTCCGCCTGCACCATCCCGGTCTTTCGCTACGCCCTCGACCGCTGGGAGGCCGATTCTTTCCGCCTCGTCGTGCCGAAGGCCTGGGCCACCGATCGCGACAAGGTGAAACTCCTCGTTCCTCTCCGTGGCAACGGGCTCGCCAATGTCCTCGTCGAGGAGAGCGAGGATCCCGCGCTGGAGCGGGCGAGGTGGCTCTTTCCCCATGACGATGCCGTGTTGTCGGAAGGTCCTTTGGATCCGGACACGCTCGCCGCGTTGCTCGATTCGCCCGTTCGCCGAGAAGTGGTCCGCCGTATTCTCGAAGGCGATTCGGTCGTTTGGGTGGTGGCGACGAAAGCCGGTGGAGAAGGAGAGGTGGAGCGCATCGCCTCGCGCCTTCGCTTTCTCGAGCAGGTCGCCGAATTGCCCGCGCAGGACCCGGACGATCCCGACAGCCGGCTCGGTCCGGGACCGGGGCTGAAGCTGAAGTTCTCCGTCCTCCCTCTCTCGATCGAGGATCCGGCCGAGCGCCACTTCGCCGCGATGCTCGCCGGGCCGGGGCACGCGGAATGGGTGAAGGACGGCATTCCCTTCGCCGCTCCGGTCTTTGGTCGTGGCCGCGTCCTCGGAGCCTGGCGGCTTGAGGAACTCGACGACCTCATGATCGAGGACACGTCGCTGTTCCTCACGGGTCGCTGCTCCTGCCGCGTGAAGAACGAGAATCCTGGATGGGATCTGTTGCTGAAGGTCGACTGGGAGAGTGCGCTCGCTTCCGTCGGAGAGGAGGGGAATCTCGCGGAGAAGGAAATCACGTCCTCATCTGCCGTCGTGACACCGGGTCCCGTCGAGGCGGTTGAGATTGCTCCTACCGCCGTCATCGAACCGCCGGGACGGGCCGGACTCTCCTGGGCCACCCTCGGAGGGATCGGGCTCGCCGTGATCTTCGCGCTTGCGGGATGGCGGCTTTGGCGGGTTCGTTAGCCGCTTCCACCGATGACCCGCCGTCTCCTCGCCCTCGCCTGTTTTGCCCTCGCCCTCGCGGTGCTCTCCCTCGTATGGATGCGGCGCGACGATGGTGGCAGGGCTTCGCTGACGGTCTATTGCGCTGCGGGACTCAAGAAACCCGTTGAAGCCGTCGCGGAGGCATACCGGAAGGAATTCGGGGTCGAGGTGAACCTGCAATATGGCGGTACCGGCACGCTCCTCAGCCAGATCGAGGTCGCGAAACGCGGTGATCTTTTCATCGCGGCGGACGATGGATCGCTTGCCGACGCGGAAAAGAGGAAACTCGTCGCGGAGGCGCTGCCGCTCGTGATGCAGCGCCCCGTCGTCGCGGTGAAAGCCGGCAACCCCCTGAAAATCCGCGATCTCGCCGACCTCGGCCGCGACGACGTCCGCCTCGCCCTCGCCAATCCCGAAGCCGCGAGCATTTCCAAGGTGTCGAGACGGCTCCTCGGCGGGGAATGGGAACGCCTCGCCGCGAAAGCCGTGGTCATGAAGCCGACGGTGACCGAACTCGCCGCGGACCTGCAACTCGGCGCGATCGATGCCGCGATCGTCTGGGATGCGGTCGTGAAGCAATTCGACGGACTCGGGGCGGTCGAATTGGCGGAACTCTCGTCGCACCGCGAGAACGCCTCATGCGCCGTTTTGTCGGTTTGTCAGGATCCCGTCGCGGCCCTGCGTTTCGCCCGCTACCTCGCCGCGCCCGATCGGGGAGGCAGGATTTTCGCGGAACACGGCTTCACCCCCGCCGGAGGCGATCCCTGGACGGAGAAACCTTCGCTCGTGCTTTACAGCGGCGGGGTCAACCGGCTCGCGATCGAACCGGTCCTGAAGGAATTCGCCGATCGCGAGGGTGTCGATCTCACCACCGTCTACAATGGCTGCGGCATCCTCTGCGCCTCGATGAAAGCAATGGGCGACACCGCGAATCCGAAGTTCCCCGATGTTTATTATGCCTGCGACGTCTGTTTCGTGCCGCCAGTGGCCGAGCAGTTTCCCGAGGCCGTGCTCCTTACGGAGACGGCCATTGTCATCGCCGTGCCCGAAGGCAATCCGGCCGGGATCCAGACTCTCTCCGATCTTGCCCGCGGCGGACTCCGCGTCGGACTTTGCAATGCCGAACAGAGCACCCTCGGCTTCATGACCAACGCAATGCTCCGCCAGACCGGGCTGCTGGAAAGCGTGCGGAAGAACGTGGTCGTCGAGGTGCCTACCGCCGATTTCCTCGTCAACCAGATGCGCGCCGGCAGCCTCGATGCCATCGTCGTCTACGAGGTGAACGTGGCTCCGCATCCCGACCATTTCGACATGATCCGCCTGCCGGAGGAGTTTTCCAAGGCGGTGCAACCTTTCGCAGTCCGGGCGGATTCCCCGAATGCACGCCTCGCGGGGCGTTTGTTAGGGTTTCTCCGGTCCCGATCGGCCGTGTTCGAGGCCGCGGGATTCCGCTGGCGGGGTGACGGAGCGGCCGTGCCGAGCGACCAACTCGACGTGCCTCCGTGGCTGAAGCAATGAGTCCGGCTCATCGTGTTTCACCGTTCTGGATCGCCCTCGGTCTCGTCGCCGCGGGCTACCTTGGCTTCTGGTTCGCCATGCTCGCCGCGACCGCGACCTACACCTCGCCGGGCGAGGTGATGGAGGTGCTCCTCTCCCGCGAGATCCGCTACGCGACCCTGCTGAGCCTCGTCACCTGCACGGCCTCGGCGCTGCTTTCCGTCGCCGTCGCCGTACCGGTCGGATACCTCATGTCGCGGCGGCGGTTTCCCGGTCACGCTGTCGTCGATGCCGCGCTCGACATCCCCATCGTCCTGCCTCCGATGGTCGTGGGGATCTGCCTGCTGATTTTTTTCCAAACCCGGGCGGGAGGTCTTATCGAGCAAGCCATCCCCCTGACCTATACTGTCGGCGGCGTTATCGTCGCCCAGTTTGTCATCGCCGCCGCCTTCGCGATCCGCACGATGCGCAATGTCTTCGACCACCTTTCACCGAGGCCCGAGCAGGTCGCCCTCACCCTCGGGGCGACGCCTTTGCAGGCCTTTCGCCACGTCACCTTGCCGGCCGCGCGGAGCGGGATGTTTGCCGCCGCCAGCGTGGCTTGGGCGCGCAGTCTCGGGGAGTTCGGCCCCATCCTCGTGTTTGCCGGGGCGACACGGATGAAAACCGAAGTGCTCCCCACGAGCGTGTGGCTCGCCTGGAGCGTCGGCGAACTCGAGCAGGGCGTCGCCGTGAGCCTGCTCATGATCGCGATTTCCATGATGGTGCTAGTCGCGGTAAAGATGACGGGGGAACGCGTATGATCCGGCTCGAAAACATCGTTTGGACTCCGCCCGGGAAAGGTCGTGCGCCAGTGCTCGACGGTGTTTCGTTCGGGATTCCGTCCGCTTCGTATGCCGTCCTCATGGGGCGCACCGGATCGGGCAAGACGACCTTGCTCGAGATCCTCTGCGGTCTCCGTGCTCCCGGTTCGGGAGCTGTCTGGATCGACGACCGCGAGGTGACCGCCCTGCCGCCCGGTGAGCGAGGCATCGGCTACGTGCCTCAGGATGGGGCGCTTTTCCCGACCCTGACCGTACGCCAACAGATCGGCTTCGGATTGCGGATGCGCGGCATTCCTCCAGCGGAGATTGAGTCGCGGCTGCTTGAAGCGGCCGGGAGTGTCGGGGTTTCCGCCCTTCTCGACCGGTTGCCGCCGGGACTTTCGGGAGGCGAACGGCAGCGTGTCGCCCTCGCCCGCGCGCTCGTCGTGAAGCCGTCGGTGCTGCTCCTCGATGAACCGCTTGCTTCGGTCGATGAGGAAACGCAGGATGATCTGATGGAACTGCTTCGAAGGACCCGGCGCGAGCATGGGATCACCGTCCTGCACGTGACCCATTCCCGGCGCGAGGCGGAGGGATTGGGAGAATGGCAACTACGGCTCGAGGGCGGTCGCGTCCACGCCAGCTCCACCACGACATGAGCGAACTCACCGACGAGGAACGCGCCATCTACGAATGGCAGATGTGGGTGCCCGGCATGGGTGAGACCGGACAGGGTCGGCTGAAGGACACGACCGTCTTCATTTCCAGGGTCGGAGGGCTCGGTGGCGTCGTCGCGCTCGAGCTGGCCGCGGCCGGCGTGGGACGGCTCATCCTCGCCCATGGGGGCGATCTGAAGTCTTCGGACCTGAACCGCCAGCTCCTGCAAACCCACGATCACCTCGGCAAACCGCGCATCGAGAGCATCGTGCGGCGGCTCCGCGAACTCAATCCCCGCTGCGAGGTGACCGGTTTTGGTGAGAATGTCAGGGAGGAGAACGTCTTGCGCCTCGTCGAAGGCGCCGACATTCTCGTGGATGCCGCTCCCATGTTCGAGGAGCGCCTCGCCCTGAACCGCGCCGCCTTCGCCCTCGGCAAACCGCTCGTGGAGTGCGCGATGTATTCCCTCACGGCTCAGATCACGACCTTTCTCCCGGGCCGCACCGGCTGCCTCGAATGCCAGGTGCCCGAAGTTCCCGCGGACTGGAAGCGCCAGTTTCCCGTCGTTGGTGCCGTCAGCGGGACGGTCGGGTGTCTCGGCGCGATGGAGGTGATCAAGCTCGCGACCGGACTCGGCGAACCTCTCACGGATACGATGCTGACGATGGACCTGGCCACGATGCGGTTCCACCGTGTCTCGATGAGACGACGGCCCGATTGCGCGGTTTGCGGAAAGGCGGGGATGGAGTGAGGGAGTGGTGGCATATTGGAGTGATGCGCCACCGGATTCACCGTATTGTCCTGACATTCCTCTTCCTCGCGCCGGGGTTGAGGGCGGAGGTGCCGGCGGATTCCATTTTTTTCGCCGGGCGGACGGTGGAGTATCTGCCGGGCACGCTGCCTTTGATCATCGCGGCACCGCATGGCGGACAGCTCGAGCCGGCCGGGATTCCCGATCGAAAAGACGGGGTCACGACCCGCGATGCGGAGACGGACCTGCTCGCGGTCGATCTGGCGGCGGCGGTGGAGCGGCAGTATGGCGCAAGGCCTCATCTGATCCTCTGCCATCTTCATCGGAAGAAGGTCGATTGCAATCGCGACGCGCTGACCGGCACGGGCGGTCATCCGAAGGCGCTCGCGACGTGGCGGGCGTTTCATGAGGCGATCGGCAGGGCGCGGGCGGCGGCGGGGCGCGGGCTGTTCCTCGATCTGCACGGCCATTCCCATCCCGCTCCGAAGGTGGAGATCGGCTACCTGCTCGGCGCGGAGCAGTTGCGCGGGACGGGGCCGGCCTTCTCCACGCTCGCGCAGGTGTCGAGCCTCGCCTCGGTCGCGAAGACGAGTCCGGACACCTTCGAGGGGCTGCTCCGGGGCCCCCGTAGTCTGGGGGCTTTGTTGGAAGCGGCGGGTTACCCTTCGGTGCCGTCGCCGACGAGTCCGGACCCCGGCGAGGATCCCTATTTCCGTGGCGGCTACAACACCGCCCGCTATCGCACCGGGGGCGGGGAAGACCGGTTTTTCGCGATCCAGATCGAATGTCCCCGGCCCGGCGTGCGCGATTCCATCCAAAACCGCCGCCGTTTCGCGGAGGCGCTCGCGGCCGCGCTCGGCGTCTGGCTGTCCCACCATGCCGGGATCGATCTCAAAGCCGCCGGGTCCGGCCCGCTCCCGAAAGGTGGCAGTGAATGAGGCGGAGGAGGGGCTGATCAGCGGGATTCCATCTCCATCAGCTTCGCGGAGAGCAGCATCATCATCGCGGCACCGCGTCCATCGGGGCCGAGGATGGCCTCGCGCAGGTAATAATCCTCGAGCGTCTTCTGTTTCCCTGTGCCGGTGCAGACGTTGATGAAATCGCGGCCGTTGGTGGAGACATACATCTTCGCCGCGGACCAGGCCGCATCGAGCCGGGACGACCAGTCGGCTTCAACGATCCATCCTTTGTCGAGGGCGACGGCGATGGCGTAGGCGATCATGGCGGTGGAACTGAGCTCGGCGTAGCTGTCGGGATGGTCGATGATCTGGTGCCACATCCCGTCGTTGTCCTGATGTTTGGCGAGGGCCCCGAGGTGGGCGACGAGGGCGTCGCGCATCTCGGCGTGGCCTTCGTGATCTTCGGGGAATTCTTGTAATGTCAGGGCGAGGCCGAGGGCGGGGAAGCCGTTGCCGCGTCCCCATGCCGCCTCGTCGAGGGGGGAGTGGCGGTAGATGCCGTCGTCGCGCCGGCAGAGGGCGGCGATGAAGCGGAAATTGCGCAGGGCGGCGTCGAAATACCGTTTTTCCCCGGAGATGCGCCCGGCGTGGGCGAGGAGGGGCGAGGCCATGAAAATGGCGTCGCTCATCTCGTTGTGTGACGGCATCGCTTCGAGGGGATTGCCGGAGTCATCGAAGGCCATGTCGGCGACGGCGAGGACGCGATCTTTCGCCCAGGGTTCATCGATGAGGGCATGGAGGAGGGTGCCGGAGATCTCGCCGCCGTTTTTCGGCAGATCCGGCTTCGCCTCGAGCTGGGCCTTGGCGAGCTCGGCGGCGCGGTGGGTGAGGCCGCCCTCGGCACGGGCGATGATGGAGAGCCCCTCGATGTAGGATCCGGTGAAGCGGTCACCGTAATGGGCCGCGATCTGATGGAGCACTTCGCGGGGTCCGCGCGAGACGCGCGCGAGCATTTCCTCCTTCGCCGAGGGGAAAGGGCTGTCGATCTTGGGCATCACCACCATTTCCTGCACGCCGTCGCGGCCCGCGCTGACGAGGAAGACATCGACCATGCCGATGCCCGCCGGAGGGTGCAGACGCAGGGCTTCACCGAGGGCGCGTCCCTCCGGGGTGTCGGGGACGAAGACCGCGTCGGGGGCGGCGAGTCCGATCCAGCGCCAGATGGCGTGGGCGGAGGAATGTTCGGGAGCGAAAGCCGGTCCGGGAGGCGGGAAGGAGGCGGTGTCGAGGGGGGCGAGGAGGCCGAGCCAGTCGTTGTCGGGCGAGAGTTTCGGGGCGACCTCCTGGGGCACGTGTTTGCCGAAATGGATGATGCGGTAGGCGTTCGAGGGCAGGTAGCGGGTGCCGCCTCCGGCCCAGGCCATGATCGGTGTGCCCGAGGCATCGCGGCCGATGGGATAGGTGTGGTAGAGGCTCTCGCTGATCTCGGACGAGGGATGGAGGGAGATTTCGAGTTTCGCGAGGGCGTCTTTTGAAGCGGCGTCGTGGTAGACGAAACTGCCGGGGCCGATCTCGAAACGGGGGCTCGCGCCAGCCGTGGCCGGCTCCACCGCGAGGGTCTGGATGACGAGACTGGCGGTGGCGTCGAAGGATCGTTCCGGGGTGCCGGCTCCGCCGCGGATCGAGAGGAACTCCGAGTCGGCGGTGGTGAAGAAACGGCATCCGGCGAGGCTGTGACGGCCGCCTTCGAACCGCACCGGACCGCTGAAGCGTCCCTCGGTGTGGTAGGTCTCGGCGGAGTCCCCCGAGACGAAGCTGGCGCGCTCGCCGATGAAACCTCCGCCGCGCACCCAGCATTCGGCATCATCGACCGCGGCAAAGGCGGCGCCCGCGTTATCCTGCGAGAGGATGCCGAAAAATTGGAAACCGCGGCTCTGTCCTCCGATGAGGATGCCATCGGAGGTGTGGTTTTTCACCTGGATCTGGAAGACCTTCACGTTGTGATTGCCGCCCTTCGCGACGATGCCGTGCGGGCGCATCCCTTCGCCGTCGAGGGTCGCCCCGTTCCCGTCGAGCACGAGCCCGGTCGGAGCCTTGCCGAGATCGACGCTCTGGCGATAGATCGCACCGGCCGGCTGCAGCACGACACGGTCGCCGGGGGCGGCTTTGTCCACCGCGGCCTGCACGGTGGCGAGGGGTGCTGCGGCCGAGCCGTCGTTCGTGTCGGCACCGGATCCGGGATCGACGACCCAGTCGCGGGCGAGGGCACCGCCACCGCTGCTAAAGAACAAGAGGAGGGCGAGGGGCAGGGCAGTGCCGCGCGGAGCTTTCGGGATCCCTCGTTTCGTTTTCATGCCTCTTCCGTGCCCCGCAACAGGGCCACCACTTGATCTTTCAGCGCCGCATTCGTCGCGAGCGCCTCGCCGCCGTCGATGCGGCCTTCGTTCCCCGACCAATCGCCGAAATACCCGCCGGCTTCACGGAAGATGGGCGGGAAGGGGCCGCAATCCCACACCGCCATCACCGGATCGAGCATGATCTCGGCCCGGCCCGTGGCGACGAGCAGATATCCGTAGGCGTCGCACCATCCGGCGTTGTAATAAACCGCTTTCTGGAGCCGGTCCCATTTTTCCCCTTTGCCGTTCTTGCCGAAGTAGGCGGTATCGATATGTGCGCAGACGGCGCGGTTCAGCTTGGCGACGTCCGAGACACGGGCGGGTTTGCCATTCCACCAGGCGCCGCAGCCGGTCGCGGCGGAGATCGTCTCGTTCAGCGCGGGGAAGTGGGCGCAGCCGACCTCGACCGTGCCCCCGATCTCGAGAGCGAGGAGCACGCCGTAGAGCGGCACGCCGTGGGTGAAGGATTTCGTCCCGTCGATGGGGTCGATGATCCAGCGATATTCCGAGCCGCCCGACGACGCGCCGAATTCCTCGCCGACGATTTCGTGTCCGGGAAAGGTTTCGGCGATGCGGGCGCGGATCAACTCCTCGGCACGCCGATCGGCGACCGTCACGGGCGTGTCGTCGGCCTTGAACTCCGGACGCGCCGCGTCGGTGAGGAAATACTCCAAGGTCAATGCCCCGGCCTCGCGGGCGGTTGTTTCGGCGAATCGGAGGAAGTCTTGGAGCATGGTCGGGATTCAACAGGGTTGCCTACCGCATCCGACAGGGTCGGATCACGGCATTTCCGGCGCGGTCGCGACCTCGACTTTCACGCTGCCCGAGGGAGTCGCGTCGGCATCGAGATCGGTCAGGGCGAACTGGATGCCGTCGAGCATGTGCTGCAGGGCGGCCTTGTTGGCGAAGGTGAGATCGTTGTGACCGAGGTTCGTGAAGAAAAGACGGCCCTTGCCGACCTGGCGGCACCAGGAGACGGGCACGTCGACGTCGGCGGGTGCGGTGCCGGCGAGCTTGGGTTTCTCCTTCTCGTTTTCGAGCGGCTTCTGGTTTTCGGCCTTCGACATGTCGAGGCTGACGAGGACGCGGAGCTTGTCGCGGCCCTGGAAGTTTTCGGGCTTGTACCAGTAGATCTCATCCTTGTGCCAGAAGCCCTTGCCTCCCCAGGCGGCGTTGAGCGGGTGGGAGGGATCCTCGACCTTGTAGGCCCAGGTGCCGCCGGCGCCCCAGGGGTGGCCGTTGAAGATCCCGCCGATCAGGGCGATGCCCTCTTCCCAGCCGTTGAAGTTGTCGGCCGCGGCGTGGAATCCGACGATGCCCTTGCCGCCGTGGATGAAATCGAGGATCGCGGCCTTCTGCGCGTCGTCGGGCTTCAGGGCGGTGGTGTTGTTGAAGATGATCGCGTCGTACTTCGCGAGATTCTCTTTTGTGAAGACGTCGTATCGATCGGCGAAGTCGGCGGTGAAGGCTCCTGTCTTGCCGGCGATCATCTCCATGGCGTAATTGCCGAAGGGGATCGAGGTGTGGATGAAACCCTCGCAGCGATAGAAGACGAGCACCTTGCGGGGGGCCTTGGGTTGGACGGTGGCGGCGGGCAGGTTCGCCTCGATCTGGGCCTTGTGTTCGGCGGTGGGATTGGCCCCGAAACGTTCGGCGGCCTTTTCCTCCCAGGTCTTGGGTTTCTCCGGCTGGGCCGGATTCTGGGCGACGAGGAGGCAGACGGAGGCGAAGGCTCCGAGCGCGATGGCGAGGGTGCGTTTTTTCATAAAGGCAATCGGGGGCGAGGATAATGGAGGTGGATGGGAAACGAAATCCTTAAAGTCCTTTTTTCGCCCGTCGGAAACGACTTTTTCGCGTATCGCCCCCGTCGGCGGGCGGAGGGGGGGGCGGCGCGGCCGGAGGCGAAGCCCGGGGGGCGGGAGCAGGATCCGGGCCGGAAGCGGGGAGAACCGCGGCGACGGGGCGGGGCGCCCGGCGGCGGGCCGGGAGTTTCGGGAGATCGAAGAGCGGCAGCCGCCATC